>JAFPVP010000082.1 GCA_017412925.1 Selenomonadaceae bacterium | reverse complement strand
CATTTGTGTTGGCTGGCGAACTCGACTGACCCCGACGACACGCAAAAGATTTGGGAGATTGAGCGCGAACTTTTCAACGGGAATTTTGACGCGACAAATTTCATCACGCCGCCTTTTCAAATTGACGCGGCTTGCAGAGTTTTTCTCGGCAAAAATGTTTTCGCTAATCACGGATTAACGGTTATGTCGGTCGGCACCGTTACTATTGAAGATGGCGTTATGTTCGGTCCAGAAGTCGGATTGTTCACAGTTAATCACGAGCCGAAAAATATTCGCGTCATTTTTACCAAGGAAATTCTCATCAAGCGCAACGCATGGATTGGCGCACGAGTCAGCATCTTGCCCGGCGTGACGATAGGAGAAAATGCGATTGTCGGCACAGGCTCGGTCGTCACGAAAGATATTTCCGATAACGCGGTGGCGGTCGGCAATCCTGCGCGGGTCATCAAATTCATTTAGGAGGAAATGTTCATGACTATCGAAGAAATGCAAGCTAAGTTGGAAATTCAAGAGCTGGTCGGCAAGTTCTCCAATCTGGAAGTCAACGTTCCGCCGCAAATGGAACTGTTCACGAAGGATACGCACGTCCAAGTTTATCTGGGCGACAAAAAGGCGTTCGATATTCACGGTACCGCCGAACTCGAAAAAGTTTTCAGCCAGTTCACGGCGGCGGTTAAACGTTCGCACCACATGAACGGTCAGCACGTCATCAACGTTGACGGCGACACGGCAACGGGCGTTCTCTATTGTCGCGCCGCGCTCGTCACCGAGGAAGACGGCAAAGAATTCATCTCCGATAACCTAATCTACTACGAAGACACCTACACAAAACAGGGCGGCAAGTGGCTAATCAAAGAGCGCATTTCCCATTTCGTCATCACGGACAAACACGTTTTGGGCGCGTAGAAAGACTGTTAAAAAAAATTTTTTTATGATATACTCTCCGCAACGACATTTGAGGGGAGTATATTTTTTTTGAGTAACGATAAACCTAAACGTCCTTTCCGAATCATTTTCCGATTTATAAGATTTATTATCGCGATGGTGCTGACGTTTTTTATTTCGTTCGCCGTGACTTTGTACGTTAAGAGCGACGACCCTGCCGAAAATTTCAGCTCCGTTGTTGAAGAAATTTTTGACGACGCGCCGATTAAACGCGGCAATGCGCCCGAAATTAAAACGCTCTTCGACGAACAGAACGACCAGCCCTTCGACCCCGCCAATTACGACGACGCCGATAAAACTCCCGACGCTGATAAAAGAATTTCCGTAAACGAACCGCCCGTTCAACCTGCGCGGCAAGCTGAGGAGTTGGGATTTTTCGCCACAATCGATAGGATGACTTCCATTGAGCCGGCCGTCGACGAGAAAGTTAAAACTATCCCGCGCTACGTTCCCCTTGACAAAATCCCGATTCTCCTTTGCCAAGCGATTATTTCCGTCGAGGACACGCGCTTTTACACGCACAAGGGCTTTGATTTAATCGGCATTGCCCGCGCAATTTTCGTCAACGTGGAGGCGGGCGAAATTCAAGAGGGCGCGTCGACAATCACGCAGCAGACCGTTAAAAATCTTTTCCTTACCAGCGACCAAACGTTCACGCGCAAGGCTGAAGAGCTTGTTCTATCCATGAACATGGAAAAAGATTTCAGCAAGGATAAAATTCTGGAGATTTATCTGAACGTGATTTATTTCGGCTCGAATTTTTACGGGATTTACGACGCCGCGCAGGGCTATTTCGGCAAAGAGCCCACCGACCTGACGATAGCCGAATGCGCCATGCTCGCCGGCTTGCCCAACGCGCCCAGTCTCTACTCGCCCTACGTCGACTTCCACCTAGCTAAACAGCGGCAACTTGTCGTTATCGACGCCATGGAGCGGACGGGCATTATAAGCAAGACCGAGGCGGAGAGCGCGCGCATTGAGGAAATTATTTTGGCGCACTGAAAAATTTTAGGAGGCTGAGACCATGACAGCAAAAATTTTGTACGGAAAAGAATTCGCGGAGAAGATAAAAGAATCTGCGCGGCAGGGCGTGGAGGAGCTTAAGAAAAAATTCGGCGTGACGCCGGGGCTGACGGTTATAATCGTCGGAGAAAATCCCGCGTCGCAAGTCTACGTCCGCAACAAACACAAAACTTGCGCGGAGCTGGGAATAATTTCGCAAGTGGTCGCCCTGCCCGAAGACACAACTAAAGAGGCATTGCTCGCGAAAATCGACGAACTTAACGCCGATAAAAATATCCACGGGATTTTGGTTCAACTGCCGCTGCCCGCCGCGATTAAAGCTCACTCGGACGAAATTTTGAATCGAATCGACCCGCGCAAAGATGTCGACGGTTTCCACCCCGTCAACGTCGGCAAGCTGGTTATCGGGACGCCCGCGCTGGTGCCGTGCACGCCCGCCGGCTGTATCGAAATGCTTGACCTCGCCGGCATTGAGATTGACGGTAAACGCGCCGTGATTATCGGGCGTAGCAATATCGTCGGCAAGCCGCTACTCCATTTGCTCATGGCGCGTCATGCAACGGTTACGGTATGCCACACGCACACGAAAAATTTGGCGGAGGTCGCTCGCGAAGGAGAAATTTTAGTTGCGGCGTCGGGCAAGGCGGGACTCGTTACCGCTGATATGATTCGCCCTGGCGCGACGGTTATCGACGTGGGCATTAATCGCATCGCGCCAAAAAAATTGGTCGGCGATGTCGATTTCGACGCGGCTAAAGAAATTGCCGGAGCAATTACTCCCGTTCCTGGCGGCGTGGGACTTTTAACCGTTGCCATGCTGATGAAAAACGTCGTCAAAGCGGCGAAACTGCAATGCGAAATGCGAAATGCGCAATGCGTAATGCGCAATGGAGATTGTTAAATGTTTATTCTAATAGTCGCGGCAATTCTCGGCGGCGTGATGGCAGTTGCGCTCGTGTCGATTAAATTTCTTTTCAGCGAACATCTTGCCCAAAAATTTTATCGGCTGTTCGCGCTGGCTGACTTGGCGATAATCGCCGTAATAATCGGCGGCTGGCTGATTCGTTCGCTCGTGCCGCAATGGTTCGTATCAATTTTCGGCAACATCGCAACGATTTTTTTAATGGCGCAACTAATCTGCGGCGTTTTAGTTTTGTGCGCGGTCGTCGCCAGATTTTTTTATCGCAAATTCCACAAGCCGAAAAAATTTGACCCTGCGCGGCGGCGAATGTTGGCTTACGGCATGATGTACCCGCTTTTATCGCTAGCAGTCTCGCTTTACGGCAACCGCATTGAAAAAAATTCCGACGTGGAAAATTTCTACGACGTGCCGATAAAAAATCTTCCGCCCGAATTGGAAGGCTTCCGCGTGGCGCAGATTTCCGATTTGCATTTGGGCGCGTATTTTTCTTTGGAGCGGCTCGAAAATCTTTTGCAACGAGTAGCCGACAGCAAGCCCGACCTTTTGGCGATAACCGGCGATATTTTCGACGATGTGCCCATGAATCCCACCGCGATTAAAATCGTTGACGCCTTCACCGATAAATTTCGCTACGGAATTTTTTATATCCACGGCAACCACGAACATTTCCGCGGAATTCGCGCGATTGAAGAGCGGCTTGCTCAAACGAAAATTCACGTGCTGATTAACCGCGCCGAAAATGTCACGTCGAAACTTTTTATCCTTGGCGTCGATTATCCGCAACGTGCGCCGATTATGAATTCCGGCGGCGATAAAGACCGCGAGAAACTTTTTGCCGAGACGCGGAAAAGTTTCGTCGATAAGGCTATGGAAAATGTCCCCGCTGATTCGATTAAAATTTTGCTGGCTCATCACCCCGAATTTATCGACGACGGCGCACAAAGAAATTTCGCGCTGACTTTGACCGGACACACGCACGGCTCACAAATCGGTATCTTCGGCGTGCCGCTTTTCCCCGTATTCAAATACACGCGCGGCGTCGTGAAAATCGGCGACAGCTTCGGCTATGTTCACGTCGGCAACGGCAGCTGGTTCCCGTTCCGCTTCGGTTGCCCGCCCGAAATCGCCTACTTCACGTTAAAGAACAAATAGCGGGTTTTTTCTTTGACAACTATAATATACTGATTTATACTTGTTGCGAGAGGAGGTCGGCTGATGAAGAAATTGTACATGGTCGGGCTCGTGTTGATATTAATTTTCGCGGTGGCGATGATAGGTTACGGCGCGTGGCTGAATAAGAGCGGCGAACATCAGATAACCGAACGCATGGAAAACAGAACGATTCCGTTGCAGGGCGCGAAAGTTCAAGTGCGCGATATGCACCCGACGCTATTTTTGGAGACGGTGAATCTTTACTCGGATGAAATGGCGGACGCAGTCGCATTGATTGACGGGCGAATTGAAGATGTATTCGTATCCAAGAACAGCAAAGTTCAGCGCGAACAAATTATTTTCTCTTTGGTCAACGACGAAATTCCGCTGAAAATTCAACAGGCGGACAGTTCAATCGCCAAGGCGGAGGCGCAACTTGCCAACGCAAAAAATAATTACGCACGCTACACACGGCTGAGGGATCGCAACGCCACGTCTATAGAAAAATTCGACGAGGCGGAGGCGAGTTATTTTGCGTCGGAGGCGGCGTTGAAGGAAGCGCAAACGATTAAAGAACAGTTATTGGTTCAATCTGCGCGGCAAGACGTGAAGGCTCCCATTGACGGCGAAATTTTAATTTTATATAAACAGCAAGGCTCCTATGTTCAGGCAGGCACGCCGCTTGCCCTCGTAGGAAATTTTTCCAGATTATTTTTCTCCCTGCCCGCTGACGATAAGCACGCGCAACGGCTTTCGGTGGGCGACAGAGCAAAACTCAGCTTCACGAACAATCAAATTTTGCGCAAGGCTTACGATACAGAATTTGCGGCGGGCAATCGCGGCGACGATCAAGTTTTCGACGTGACAGTTAAAGAAATCGTTCCGCCCTTGAATGAACCGGCGAGCTTGCGGAAAATTGTTTTTGAAATTGACAATCGCGTCGGACTTTTGGAGCAACAAGCTTACACCGGTGTGGTTTTAAAAACTATGCATTCAATGAGACTTTTGACAGTGCCGCTTGCCGCGATGATTGATTCCAGTCGCAGTGCGGTCTTCGTCGTGACGCCCGAAAATACTTTGGAACGCCGCGCAGTGAAAACCGGCGCGGACGACGGCAATTACATTGAAATACTTTGGGGCGTTCGAGAGGGCGAGACGGTCGTCACCTCGGCGGCGGAAGGTCTTAAAGAAGGAATGAAAGTCACCGTGACATTGACAGAGGAGGCGGGCAAATGAGGCAACAGAACAGTCAAATTTTCAGCCAAGAAGCCCTCGATAAACTCCGTTCACCCGAAAAGCTCGATACCATGTTGCCGATAACGACGCCCGTCAGTTGGATGGCGTTAATCGCGATACTAGTCTTGCTGTTCGCGGTGGTGCTTTGGTCAATTTACGGCGCGTTCACAGTCAAAGCTGACGGCATGGGCTTGATTATGGACTCGGCGGGCGTTATGAACGTTTCGCACATTGCCAACGGAAAAATTGCGCATCTGTACGTTCAACCTGGCATGAAGATTAGAAAGGGCGACTTGATAGCGCACATGGAGCAGGCGACGCAATCCGCCGATACTCGCATGGCGCAATACGGCATGGGCTTAGCTTCCTCCGACCGCGACGCTATGGGGCGCGCTTATCAATACGACGCCAAACGCTATCAACAGGACGTGGAGGAAGATGTTTACAGCGACTACGACGGCATTGTTGATGAAGTCATGGTCGATGTCGGCAAGATGGTTAGCGCGGGCACTCCGATTTGCTCCGTGCGCATGACGCAGGAT
>JAFPVP010000081.1 GCA_017412925.1 Selenomonadaceae bacterium | reverse complement strand
TGTTACAGAAAATATTTGTCCTGTAGGCAACGGCGTCCGTTCCGTCGCTGAATCGAATCGACTGCAACCGTCGCCGAAAGATGATTCTCACTATGTAAAACCTATGGAAAATGTATCAGAAAATCGCCCCGTTGTCAACTGTTTTTTAGCGTCATTTAAACAAGATAGCATAGAGCACGCCTAAAGTAATGCTGACCGCCGACATGCCGACTCCGAGGCTTGAAATGGTGGCGATTTGCCCGTGCCTGGAGAAAGAATCGACCTTATCGACGAGGCGGTCAATTTTTTCGTCCTGCTTGTCCATGCGGGCGTTAAATTTTTCTTCCAATCTGTCCATGCGCATATCGATTCTGTCCATGCGCTTATTCAAGTCGCGTTGCCCTTCCTTAAGGTCGCGAAGTTGCGTTAGGATCAGCTCGTTAATCGAGATAGTCATTGTCGGTCGCTCTTCTTGTATTCCTGCCATGATAAATTCCCTCCTTAGCGTCATTTAAACAAGATAGCATAGAGCACGCCGAGAGTAATACTGACCGCCGACATGCCGACTCCGAGGCTTGAAATGGTAGCGATTTGCCCGTGTCTGGAGAAAGAATCAACCTTATCGACGAGGCGGTCAATTTTGGCGTCTTGCTTGTCCATGCGGGCGTTGAGTTCTTTGCGCGTAGTTTCGAGTTTTTCTTCCAACTTATCAATTCGCGTATCAATTCTATCCATGCGCGTATCGATTCTGTCCATGCGCTTATTCAAGTCGCGTTGCCCTTCCTTAAGGTCGCGAAGTTGCGCTAAGATTAGCTCGTTAATCGAGATAGTCATTGACGGTCGCTCTTCTTGTATTCCTGCCATGACGAATTCCCTCCTTGATTTAAAATCTGTCGACGTTGTATTTCGTGACGGCTTCGACGGGCGATTTAACCGAATTCATCGGACAACACACTTGACAGCCGCGAAAATCGTCGTGCAAAATTCTGTAGCGCGCGGAGGCGTACTCGAACGAATTCAAAATTTTTTCCCAGTCAACGAACTCTTTGCCGTGCGCGTCGTGCTGAATAAAATTTTTTATGTTCAAAGTCGGCTCGAACCAGCCGCAAAAATCCAATCTGCCGTCGGGATACAAATCAATTTCATTCCACGGCGCAAAACAAATTTCTCTGTCGGTTTCCTGCTTGAGGTGCAAGCTCGGAGAAATATCGTCGACCAAAGCCAGCTCCTTTTTGCCGCAGGCGCGCCGAATCTCGTTGCGTCTTTTAAATTCGCCGAGGATTGAGCGACCCTCCGCCAACTTTAAAATCTTCGCGTATTTTTTATTCAGCTCGTCAATCGGGATCGCTTCGACTTCCTGCTGAAGGGCGGCGGCTTCTCCCGTTGGCATCCACAAGCGGAAGTAAATGATAATTTTCTCGGCGAGCACGCGCTCCAATTCCATCATCGTCTTCATTGCTGGGCGCGAAATTTCGGGATTGGTAAAAAATTCGTCGCTCATGTTGTTTTCCGTGTAGTCGAAGAAAAAGACGATAAAGCCCGCGTGCAGTTCCAGCGACAGCTCCACAAAATTCAAAATGTCGTCGGCGTTGTCCTTATTTATCACCATCGACAAATCGGGCGCGAAGCAGAGTTTATCTTGAGCCTCCAGCTTGGCGAGATAATTTTTGAGGTTGCGAATCATAATCGGGAACATTTTTTTCGCAGTGGCGGAGTCGTCCAAATCCCAGCAACCTTTAGCGAAAACTTCCGCATTCGAGGCGTTGATTGAGAAATGCGCCTTGAAAAGATTCTGCGCGGCGAGTTCTTGAAATTTTTCGTTGAAGGCAATGCCGTTCGATTCAGTCATCAGCGTTATCTGCGGGAAATTTTCGCTCATGAACTTCATATAATTATAACTTTCCTTTGCGAAGAAGGCATCGCCGCCGGTGATTAAAACCACGCCGATTTTGTCGTAGATTGGCTTGCAAAGTTCGTAATACCAGCTGGGAATCATGGCGTGGGTCGCCTCGTCGCCGAAGCCGCAGCGCACGCCGCAATATCGGCATTTGGCGTTGCAGGCGTTGGTTATTCTGATTCTAAGCAGTCCGTCCTTGAGTTCGGTTTTACAATCGGGGTGCCGCGCCAAAATTTCAGGCAGAACGCTTTCAAGCTCTGCGCGGTAACGATTTTCCTTGAAGCCGAACTTTTCAAAGTGCAGAAGCGGATTTATCGTCACGTCGGGATTTTTTTTCTGATAATCGGTCGTAGAAAAGAACGCGGAAGGATTTTTGCCCTCGCGCCAGCCGATTTGCAAATAATGATTCGCCGCGTCGAGATATTTCCCGAAGCCGTAAGTTTTGCAGTACCATTCGCCGTCGAACAGCAAAGAGTTCCGGATAATTTGTTTATCCTCCTCCGAAATTTGCGGCGGCTCGGATTTTTTTGTCCTGTTGAAGAGTTTATCTAAAATTTTCATTTCAATCACCCGCCGCGAATATACAAAAGTTTTATTGCAATGTCAATTTGCGGAAACTATAATGATTGAAACGAATGGAGGAATTTTTTTGAACGACAAGATTAGAAATTTTTCAATCATCGCGCACATCGACCACGGCAAATCGACTTTAGCCGACAGATTGATTGAGATGACTGGCACCGTCGAAAAGCGCGAGATGAGCGAGCAATTTTTGGACAACATGGAGCTGGAACGCGAACGCGGCATTACGATTAAGGCGCAGACCGTCAGATTAAAATACACTGCCCGCGACGGACAAACTTATCAGCTGAATTTAATCGACACGCCCGGTCACGTCGACTTTACTTACGAAGTTTCAAGGAGTCTTGCCGCGTGCGAAGGTGCATTGCTGGTCGTGGACGCAACTCAGGGCGTCGAGGCTCAAACGCTGTCGAATGTCTACCTTGCGCTTGAACACGACTTGGAGATTGTCCCCGTCATCAACAAAATCGATTTGCCCAGCGCAGATGTCGAACGAGCACGCGCAGAAATTGAAGAGGCAATCGGCTTGGACGCCAGCGACGCCGTAAAATGCTCCGCGAAGACCGGCGAGGGCGTCGACGAAATTTTGGAGGCGATTGTCCAAAGAATTCCGCCGCCCGAAGGTAACAGCTCCAAGCCCTTGCAAGCTCTGATTTTTGATTCCTATTTCGATTCGTACAAAGGCGCGGTTGCTCACGTCAGGATTTTCGACGGCAAAGTTAAGAAGGGCGACAAGCTGAAACTTCTGGCGACGGGCAAAGAGTTCGAGGCTACGGAGATTGGAATTTTCGCGCCGAATATGACGGAACTTGACGAACTGAACGCGGGCGAAGTCGGCTACATTTGCGGCAGTTTAAAAGATGTGCGCGACGTTCGAGTTGGCGACACCGTGACGACTTCCAAAAATCCTGCCGCTCCTTTGGCGGGCTATCGTGCGCCGGTGCCCATGGTTTTCTGCGGACTTTATCCGACGGACAGCGTCGACTACGACAACTTGAAGGACGCGCTGGAAAAACTTCAGCTAAACGACGCCGCGCTTGTCTACGAGCCGGAAACTTCTGCCGCGCTGGGATTTGGCTTCCGTTGCGGATTTTTAGGGCTGTTGCACATGGACGTTATCCAGGAGCGTTTGGAGCGCGAATACAAATTAAAAATCGTAACCACCGCGCCGAGCGTCGTCTACAAAGTTCACAAGACTAACGGCGAAATTTTTTCTATAGACAACCCCGCCGCCCTGCCGCCCACGACTGAAATTAATTTTATCGAGGAGCCGATGGTCAAGGCGACCGTCATTGTGCCGAGCGATTATATCGGCGCGGTCATGGAACTTTGCCGCGACAAACGCGGAACTTACAAGAGCATGGATTACATTGACAAGACCCGCGTCATGATTGTTTACGAGATGCCGCTCAACGAAATTATCTACGACTTCTTCGACAAGCTCAAATCCATGACGCGCGGCTATGCCAGTTTGGACTACGAACTTTCCGAGTACAAACAAAGCGACCTCGCTAAGCTTGATATTCTTTTGAACGGCGATTTGATTGACGCGCTAAGCTCGATTGTCCACCGCACCCGCGCCGCTAAAATCGGCAGGATTCTCGCGCTCAAGCTCAAACGAATTATTCCCGAACAACTTTTTGATATTCCAGTTCAAGCGGCTATCGGCGGCAGAATTATCGCCCGCGAAACCGTCAAAGCTCGCCGCAAAGATGTTTTGGCTAAATGCTACGGCGGCGACGTTTCTCGCAAGCGCAAACTCCTTGAGAAGCAGAAAGCCGGCAAAAAGCGCATGAAGGCCGTCGGCAGTGTCGAATTGCCGCAGGAAGCTTTTATGGCGGTTTTAACCGTCGGAGATGAGGAGTAGCTTTAAAAGCGGATTTTAATCGGCGTCGAAGGTGATTATTTGATTGCGCTAGAAAAACTCAGGAAATATTGCGCTGAGGATAAAATATTTGTGACGAATCATGCGGCGGAGCGATTTCGTGAGCGCGGAATAAATATTTCGGACATTCGCAACGCGATAAACAGCGGCGAGATAATTGAAGATTATCCGAACAGTTATCCTTATCCCAGCTGTTTAATTTTGGGCAAAAATCTGCGCGGCGAGGAAATTCACGTGGTATTGAGCGACGAAGGCACTGCAAGTAGAATCATTACGGCGTATTTTCCCGACATTGACAAGTGGAGCGAGGATTTTAGAGTTAGGAGGTAAAGCATGAATTGTTTAGTTTGCGGAAGCGGGACGGTAGAAGAGAGTTTCGAGACTTATTTTGCGAAACTGGAGACCGGCTACTTGATTATCGAAAATGTTCCGTGTTTTAAGTGCAGTCAATGCGGCGAATCATTTTTTTCTATGTCCGTTACGGAAAAAATTGAGGAATTGGTTGCCGCTTACAAGAAAAACGCGAGCAAAGTTTCAGTAATTGACTACAACAAAGCTGCTTAGTGTTGAAATGATTTTGGAGGAGTAAATTCATGGCGGGCAACAGAAATTTGAACTCGGCGGCGCGTGACAAGAACGACGAATTTTATACGCAATACGACGACATACAACGCGAGCTGAATTGCTATTATCTCTACGACGAAAATTTTTTGCGCGGCAAAACTGTGCTCCTCCCGTGCGACGACCCGGAGTGGAGTAACTTCACGAAATTTTTCGCGCTCAATTTTGAACTTTACGGGCTGAAGAAGCTGATTTCCACGAGCTACGCCGCCGAAAAGAAAAAATTTATCTATAAGCCCATGAAAAGCCTTTTCGACGATTGGGACGAGCCGCAATTCGACCAGTCTAAAGATTTTTCTCACGGCAGAATTTACACGCTCGAACAAAAAGACTTGGGCAAGGTCGATTACGCACTCAAAGCCCTAAATCGCTGGGAATATCTTGACGGCGACGGCGATTTCCGCTCCGCCGAAGTGACACGCCTGCGCGACGAAGCCGACGTTATCATTACCAATCCGCCCTTCAGTATGTTTCGCGACTTCCTTAAATGGATTCTCGACGCCGATAAAAAATTCCTAATCATCGGCAACATCAACTGCATCACTTACAAAGAAGTCTTCCCGCTTATCATGCAAAATAAAATTTGGCTCGGCAATGGCATGGGACGCTGGATTTCCGGATTTCTCGTGCCCGCTGATTATGAACTTTACGGAACTGAGGCGCGCGTCGACAAAAACGGCAATCGTATCGTCGCAACGAATCAATGCCTGTGGCTGACGAATTTAGAACACGCCCGCCGCCACGAACCGCTCCGATTGATGACTTACGCTGATTGCGAGCTGTGCCACCCGAAAATTCGCGGCGTCGGCTTCCAACGCTACGATAACTACGACGCTATCGAAGTGCCCGCCACCGACGCCATACCTCGCGATTATGATGGCGTCATGGGCGTCCCGATTACTTTCCTCGATAAGTATTGCCCAGAACAATTTGAAATCATCGGTTGCACTTACATTTACGGCGATTGCGGCTATCACGTTGACGGCACGTCTTGGGGCGCGAAGATTAGCGGCAAAGATATTTACAAGCGGCTGTTTATTCGGCGGAGGCGGTAAGGTGGAAAAAAATTCTTTTGAAAAGTTTTGTAAAGCTGGTAAAATTCATTGGACTGATCATGGACTCAAAAGGATACAAGTAAGAGATATTTCTCGCGATGACGTAAAAAATTGCATAATGAACGGCGAGATTATTGAAGAATATCCCGACGATTATCCTCATCCGAGTGCGTTGATATTTGGACGCAAACTTACAGGCGAAATAATTCATGTCGTCTGCGGCTTAAACAACGAAAAAATACATATCATAACGGCGTACGAGCCAACGACGGAAAAATTCATGGAAGATTTAAGAACGAGGAGGCAAAAATAATGTGTAGGTATTGTAAAGGCGGAGATTATGTTGAATCGACGACAACGCACGTGGTGGATTTCAAAGATCATTTGATTATCGTGAGAAATGTGCCGTGCCTAGAGTGCGATCAGTGCGGTGAAACATATTTCACGGACGATGTCGCCGAACAGTTGGAAAAAATCGTTAATGAAGCAAAAAAATTTTCTCAGGAAGTATCGATTATCGACTATAACAAGGCAGCGTGACATGGAGACGACATTGCGGACGGATTTAACGGTCGGGGAAATCTGCGCGGGCTTCGAGTACAGCGCGGCGGAGGAAAAAGGGCTCTTCGGCTGGAATGGCAAGCTGACGATACAACCGGAATATCAGCGGCACTATCTTTACGCGGAAAGTGGCGGCGAGCGCGAGCGGGCGGTCGTCGCGTCGATTTTGAGCGGCTATCCGATAGGACTTTTGTATTTTAACGAGGTCGACGGCAACTTTGAGGTTTTGGACGGGCAACAGCGAATCACGAGCCTTGGACGGTTCACGAAAAATTATTTCGCCGTGGAAGACGCGCAGGGCAATCCGCACTATTTTAAATCGTTGCCCGCCGCCGAGCGTGAAAAATTTTTGTCGACGCCGCTGACGATTTACATCTGCGCGGGCACGGAGTCGGAGATTAAAGCTTGGTACAAGACGATAAACATTGCGGGGCTTGCGCTGACTAAGCAGGAGATTGACAACGCGATTTATTCGGGCGCGTTCGTGACGGCGGCTAAGGCGATTTTCAGCAACAGCGCGAATTCAAACCTGCACCTTTGGAAAAATTTCGTCAAGGGCAACGTCAAGCGGCAAGATATTTTGCGGACGGCTCTGGAGTGGGTCGTCAAGAGTTCACAGGACGCGGCAGTCGAAGAATACATGAGCTTGCACCGCCACGACGCGACAGCCGCCGAGTTGGAAATTTATTTTGAGCGCGTGATTGCTTGGGCGCGTGAAATTTTCCCCGATATGCGCGAGGAAATGTGCGGGCTGGAATGGGGGCGGCTTTACGAAACTTATCATGCGAATCGCTACGACGTGAAAAAAATTTCCGCCGAGGTCGAGAAACTTTTTGCGGACGAAGCAGTCGAGGATAAGCGCGGCATTTTTGAATACTTATTGAGCGGTCGCGAGCTGACGAAACTTTTGCATGTGCGGCTGTTCGATAAAAATGTCAAGCGGACGGTCTACACGCGACAGACGCAAGCCGCGCAGATTGCCGGCGTGTCGAATTGTCCGATATGCGCGGCGGGCAAAGGCTCCAAAGCTAAAAAAATTTGGGACTATAAGGAAATGGACGCTGACCACGTGACGGCTTGGAGCAAGGGCGGCGCGACGGACATTAACAACTGCCAAATGCTGTGCAAGGCGCACAATCGCGCGAAGGGCAACGCTTAACGAAACTTAATTTGACAGAGCGGCGGGCGTGATATAAAATGCGGCGCGAAAAAAAGCTCGTACTCTTTGCAGACGAGACTTGGAGGTTTTCGCAATGAAAAAATTTAATACTGATGCCGAAAAGTTCAGCTTGGTTCGGCGCGAGGCGATTTACACGGGGCTTGCGCTGGCGGGGCTGATTATTTTTTGGCTAATCGCGGGCTTCGGCACGGCGTCGAGTGACGTAAAAATTTTTCACCTGCCGCTTTGGGCTGTGCTCGGTACGGTCGGCGTGTGGTTCGTCGCAATTTTAATCAGCGCGATTTTGAGCAAAGTTTTGTTCAAGGACGTTGACTTGGGCGGTGACGACGATGACTGAAGGGAATTTGTCGGCTTTGTTGCCGCTGGTAATTTTTATGGCGGTCATGGTCGGGATAAGCGTTTACGTTCGTCAAATCAACGCGGGAAAAAATTTCGTCAGCAGTTATTTCGTCGGCAACAGACAACTTGGCGGCTTCGTGCTGGCGATGACAACCGTCGCAACGTACAGCTCCGTTTCAAGTTTCGTTGGCGGGCCTGGCATGGCGTTTCAAGTCGGCTTCGGCTGGATTTATATGGCTGTCGTGCAAGTCACGGCGATTTTTTTGGTGTTGGGCATTTTCGGCAAGCGCGTCGCTCTTTTGGCTCGCAAGCTCAATGCCGTGACAGTCGTTGACATTATCCGCGCACGCTTTCAATCGGACTTCTTAGCGGCAGTCGCGGCGTTCGTTATCGTTTTATTTTTCTGCGGAACGATGACGGCGCAATTTGTCGGCGGCGCAAAATTATTCGCGGCAGTCACCGGCTACAGCTACGAGGCGGGCTTGATTCTCTTTGGCTTGACGGTTGTAATTTACACTTCGATTGGCGGCTTTCGGGCGGTCGCGTTGACTGATACCTGTTGCGCGCTGATTATGATGATTGGAATAGTTTTGCTTTTGCATTACGTCCTAAAGGCGGGCGGCGGCTACGAAAATATCATGACGACGCTTGAGACGAACAACCCCGAATTGTTCGAGCCGTTCAGTTTCGGGAACATGCCCTGGACGATTTATTTCACGCAATGGCTTTTGGTTGGCATTTGCACAATCGCCTTGCCGCAGTCGGTTGTTCGCGGAATCAGCTACAAAAACACGGCGGGACTTCATCAAGCAATGCTAATCGGTACGATTGTTGTCGGCTTCATGAACATTGGAATAAATTTCACGGGGATTTTGGCGCACGGAGTTTTGACGGGCACGGCGGCGGATTATGGCGGCGTCGACAACATTATCCCCACGACGATTGTTAAAGCCATGCCGCCTGAACTCGTCGGCTTAGCGATAATCGGACCATTAGCGGCGTCAATCTCGACAATCTCTGGACTTTTAATCGTGGCGTCGAGCGCGATTATCAAAGACGTTTACCTCCACTACGCAGAGAAGAAAAATTTAATCGTGACGCCTGCGCGGGTAAAAGTTTTGTCGATTTCGGCTACGGCTATAATCGGCGCGGCGGTCTTCGTAATAGCTTTGACGCCGCCGAGCTTGATTTGGCTGATAAACATGTTCGCGTTCGGAGGACTGGAGACGGCGTTTTTCTGGACGCTACTACTTGGCTTATTTTGGAAGCGGGCGAACAAATTGGGCGCGATGCTCTCCATGACGGGCGGCACGATAATTTATTGCGCGACACAAGC
>JAFPVP010000080.1 GCA_017412925.1 Selenomonadaceae bacterium | reverse complement strand
GTTAATGAAGAGCGTTACTATAAAATTTTAGCCAATAATATTTACAAGTTCAGGGTGCTGAATAACTTATCCCAAAAGGAATTGGCAGAGAAATCGAATGTGAGTGCGTCGTATATCAGTCAAATTGAAAATTGCCGTCCAAATAAAGGAATCGCCTCGATAGTAAAAATTGCGCAAGCCTTGAAAGTGCCGCCGTGCATACTCTTTGCGGAGGAGTCTTGTCCGAAATATTATCAGTGTCTTGAACAAGCCGTTTCATTGAGTAGCAGAGGTTAAAATTTTTTGGTGAGTGTCCTGTCGGAACACCACAGGACAATTTTATTTTGCTAAACTAAACTTTATTTCTTGGAGGGATAGCATTGGCGGTTAAAAGAATCGAGTATATGTGCAGTCACTGCGGCAAGAAAGAGACGCGCTTTGTGTCTATGGGCAAACCGCGACCCGGCAAATGTCCGCGTCGTCAGGGCGACAAGCCGCACGTTTGGACGATTAATCGCAAGTTGGATCATTGATGGAGGCAGATAAAAATGTCCGATGACAAAGAAGAAAAAAAAAGCTGGCTCAACCTTTTGAAAGATATCGCCGCATTCGAGGTGGCACTTGCCTTATTCGATTTTTTTGCACGAGTCGTGCGAGAATTTTTCGGCATATTGTTGACGATAATCATTGGCGCGGCGATATTGGCAGCGATAATACATTTCTTAAGATAAAAATGAGGTGATTGTATTGAGCAGTTCCATTGAGCGCGAGCTTGTAAGGTGCAGGCAATCTGCCGAGGAAGGCTACGAGCTTGCAAACGCCAAGTACAGCGACATAAAAAATACGCTGATTGACGCGGCTAACAGTCTTTCAAAAACCGACAAAGAACAAAGTCAAGTCAGCCGAATCAGAAACAGCGAACTCGTTGAAAAGCAAAAGTCGGAGCTTCAACAGCTTAGAAACCGAATCGATTATATCGGCTCCGATTTGAAAAACTTGCGCGGACGCATGAAAGATTTTTCAATCGTAGTTTACGGGCGGACGATGGCGGGCAAGTCGACGCTAATGGAAATCTTGACGCACGGCAACGGACAATCAATCGGCAAAGGTTCGCAACGCACAACGCTCGACGTTCGCGATTACCACTGGAACGGTTTAAAGATAACGGACGTGCCCGGCATTAGTGCATTTGGCGGCGAGGCAGACGAACGGCTTGCACTTGAGGCGGCGAAGAAAGCGGATTTGATTTTGTTTCTTCTGACGAGCGACGCGCCTCAACCCGACGAGGCAGAAAAATTAGCGCAACTTAGGAGCTTGGGCAAACCAGTCCTCGGCGTTATCAACGTCAAAATGAGCTTTAACATTAACGACGATTTGGACATTGAAGACTTGCAGGACAGAATGGCTGATACGTCGACAATCAACGCCACGATTAATCAGTTCAAAAAGTTTTCCGCGAATCACAATCAGGATTGGAGCGGAATAAAATTTGTCGCGACGCATTTACTCTCGGCTTATCAGTCGCAAGATAAAAATCCAAAAGTTTTCCGGATTAGCCGTTTTGCTGAAGTCGAAGAATTTATCTTGGACAAAGTTCGCAACGACGGCAGATTTTTGCGGATAAAAACTTTCGCCGACAGCGTCGCTGTTCCCATGAGCAATGTTATCTTGGAAATTTATAAACAAAGCGGAAATACCTTGCGTGAGAGCGATGTTTGGTTCGACAAGCGTCGTCAGCTCGGCGAATGGCGCGAAAAATTTTTGGCGCGTTAACAAGAAAGAATCGACAACCTTTACAAGCAGCTGTCGGAGGAACTAGACACCGCGATTTATTATTTCGTTGATAATCATTACGAAGACGACAGAGCAGGCGAACATTGGCAGCAACGTTTTCAGCGATTAAAATTCGACGAAAAATATCAGGAGCTGTTGAAAAGTTTGGCGGACGAGTGCGAACGCAAGCGCAAGGAACTCAGCGACGAATTGACGCAGGAACTTCGCTACACACTCAACAACAACACGCAGACGAACATTCAAATGGGCGGCACGACTCCTTGGGGAAAATATGCGGCGTTGGTCTTGCCGAATCTTTTGATGTTTGTGCCGGGCATCGGTTGGGCTGCGCGACTTGCAATCGGTGTCGGAAGTTTTATATTTTCGTCTCTGTTCGAGGACAAGCAGAAGAAAATCCGCGAGGCGAAATCAAAACTTCGCAACGCCATCACTCCGCCCAGCCGCGACATTCTCAATCAAATGCACGACAAAGTTATCGAAACCTTCAACAACGAAATTCTTGCCAAGGGCGTCGACGAATTCAGCGATTTGCTTGCGGGCTATCAATTCATGTTTGCGCGGCTCGGCGACAGTCAATCCTATATGGCGAGTGCTTTGTTTAACGAATTCAGCGACCTCAACTTTAAATTGCTCGTCGAGGCAAGTAACTACAAAAACGTGGGTTCTGCTAAAAACATCTACGACATTCCGCGCATTCCCGGCGAAAAAATGTTAATCCTTGCCGACCGCTCGAATTTGGACACGCGAAAACTTTCCGATCTCCTCGGCGAAAACGTTTCCGTTATTAAGCCGGCGGAACAACTGCCCGATAGCGTCGACGAAGTTTTGAACTGCGGTACTAACGTTGAGAGCTATCCGCTCGACTTCAGCAAGGAAAACGAAGAGACGCAATACGCATATGCCCTTTTCCCGAAAACCAAAGTCGACGCGACGAATTTCAAACT
>JAFPVP010000079.1 GCA_017412925.1 Selenomonadaceae bacterium | reverse complement strand
CGTGGGACGCTTCCGCCAATACAGCGTCTACAAAACTTTTAACGACGCCGACTCAGAAGACCACGCCGACCTTGGGATAAAAGTTATCGACGAGCTGGATTTTTTTAAAGAACTTTCCGCGCCCGATTATGACCTCGTGAAGTTCGCGATTCAGAATCACAATAAAAAAATCGTCGCGCCGACCGACGACGAGCGGAAAATTTTGTTCGCCAAGCTGATTCGCGACGCCGACAAGCTGGATATTTATCGCGTGCTGGAACCGTTCCTCGCGCAGGAGAACGCCGATAAAATGCCGCAGTTCATCAAAGCCGGTAGCAAGTTGGTCGCGGACATCAGCCCCGACTTTGTAGAAAATTTCGTGACGGGCGAACAGGCGGATTACAGAAAAATTCGCACGAACGGCGACAGGAAAATTGTCCGGCTCATGTGGCTTTACGACGTAAATTTTTCTTGGACGATGCAAAAAATTGTTGAGCGCGGCTACATTGAAAAAATCGTTTCAAATTTGCCAATGGACGAGCGCGTTGCTGAAGGTGTTCGTCGATTGAAACTTCACGTCAAGGAGAAACTTTCCGAGTAAGGAGGTTTTGACAATGACCGAGCAAGAGAGAATTAATCAAGCACTTCAAAGACAAATTGACGCGCAGAACGCACGGATTGACACCACATTAGTTAAAGTCGACATGATGATTAAAGAAATACATGATATTCGTGCGGACATGCGCGAAATGAATCAGCGTTTCTATAAAAAATTTGACGATATGGACAAAAAATTTGATGATAAGTTCGACAAATTGAGCGAACAAATTCACACGATGACAATAGCTGCGGTCGTTGGCTTTGGAGCAATCGCGGCGGCGGTGGGCGGGCTCGTCTTCGCGGCGTTTAAGTAAGATAATCCGTTTCATAAAAAAAATTTAAAGGAGCAATTCAATGGTAAATTTTATTCAGCAGGAGATAGAAAACGATTTGAAGGCGGGCAAGTACACCGACGGAATTCACACGCGCTTTCCACCGGAGCCGAACGGTTACTTGCACATCGGGCACGCCAAGAGCGTCTGCTTAAATTTCGGGCTCGCGCTCCACAACGGCGGCTTGTGCAATTTGCGCTTCGACGACACGAACCCGACCAAAGAGGACGTTGAATTTGTCGATTCGATTCAAGAGGATATTAAGTGGCTCGGCTTCGATTGGGGCGACAGAAAATTTTTCGCCTCGGATTATTTCGGCAAGTTTTACGATTTTGCGGTTGAGCTGATAAAGCGCGGGCTGGCTTACGTCGACGATTTAAGCGCGGAGGAGATTCGCGCTTATCGTGGCACGCTGACAGAGGCGGGCAAAGAAAGTCCGTGGCGCAATCGGAGCGTCGAAGAAAATTTAGATTTGTTCACGCGCATGAAGGCGGGCGAATTCCCCGACGGCTCCAAAGTTCTGCGCGCGAAAATCGACATGGCAAGCCCGAACATCAACATGCGCGACCCCGTCATCTATCGAATCACGCGGGCACATCATCACCACACCGGCGACGATTGGTTGATTTATCCCATGTACGATTTCGCGCACCCGCTGGAAGACGCGATAGAAAATATTACGCACTCGGTCTGCACGCTGGAGTTTGAAGATCATCGCCCGTTTTATGATTGGCTGTTGGATTCTCTCGGCTTCGACGTGAATACCCGCCCGCGGCAAATCGAATTTGCGCGACTTGACTTGACGAACACAATCACCAGCAAAAGAAAACTTCGGCAGCTTGTGGAGGAAGGACACGTTCGCGGCTGGGACGACCCGCGTATGCCGACTTTGTGCGGACTTAGGCGCAGAGGTTTTACTCCTGTGGCGATTAAAGATTTCTGCGAACGTATCGGCGTCGCCAAGTCAAACAGCGTCGTCGATATTGCCATGCTTGAGCACTGCGTCCGCGAAGATTTGAACGTCAACGCCGACCGTGTGATGGCTGTGCTTGACCCGCTGAAAGTTGTTTTGACGAATGTCGACGAAAATTCTGTTGAGTATTTGACGGCGGAGAATCACCCTGTGCGCGGCGGCAGTCGTTTTGTTCCGTTAACGCGGGAAATTTTTATTGAACGCGAAGATTTTATGGAAGACGCCCCGAAAAAATTTTTCCGACTCAAGCCCGGCGGCGAGGTCAGATTAAAACACGCCTACATAATTAAATGCGAGGAAGTCATAAAAAATTCTGCGGGCGAAATCGTCGAATTACATTGCACAATCGACCCGACAAGCAAATCGGGCGGAGCAACTGCCGGCAGAAAAATCAAGGGCACGATTCATTGGGTCAGCGCGAAATTTGCCTTGCCCGCCGAAGTCAGATTGTATGATTATCTTTTGACGACGGACGCGCATGGAAATTTGCCCGAAGATTTTATCGCCGCGCTCAATCCGAATTCGCTAATCGTTAAACAGGCGTTGATTGAACCTTCCGTTCGTTGGACTGGAGCGGGCACGCATTATCAATTTTTGCGGCTAGGCTATTTCGTCGTCGACCCGGACACAACGCCCGATAAATTGGTTTTCAATCGCGTCGTCGGCTTAAAAGATACGTGGGCAAAAGTCAAGGATAGGTGACGGAGGAAAGTTATGGGTAAAAGCAACAAAGAAATTTTTACTGAAATATACGCCAATAATGTTTGGCGCAAACCCGCAAATGAAGGCGAAAAATTTTATTCGGGACGCGGTTCTCATATAGGGGAAATTATCGACCCTTACATCAACACACTTATCTCGTTGCTTACCGATAACAACCTGCGCAATATCGTCGACCTCGGTTGCGGAGATTTTTGGATTATGCGCCGTGTGCTTAAAAATTTGGACGAAATGAATCACAGCTATTTTTACACGGGCATTGACGTTGTCGAGGATTTGATAACTTTCAATGCTGAACAGTTCAAAAAGCCAAACAGAAAATTTTTATGCAGAGATGTCTGCGAAGACGGCGAGGAGTTGCCTGACGGAGATATTTTAATCGTTCGTCAAGTTTTCCAACACATAAGCAACTCGGATATCAAGAAGATTTTGGACAAGGCGAAAACTTTCAAATTCCTGTTCGTGACAGAAAGTATTTATGATGCGGCGGACGCTGTTCACAATGTTGATAAGCCCGCCAACAGTCATATAAGACTTTACAACAAATCTGGCGTTTACCTTGAACATGCGCCGTTCAACATTAAAAATATCGTGCACTTGCTCAAAGTTGATGGCGGCGTTTTGTCCGGTATTCAATCCATCATAAGGAGCAGTTTAATTATCAACTAAGGAGGCGATAGCATTGCCGAAAATTCCGCGCGGCTTGACCGATAAAGACATGGTAAAAAATTACGTCGAGGAGGAGACAATCGAACAGCAGCTCCTCACCGCCGCCAAGAAAGCCGAAAAACTCCGCGCCATAGCCGAAGCCGAAGCACCGCCCGCGCCGCTCGCCAAGGCAGGATTCACGCCCGAACTTACAGATAAGCTCGGCAGGGAACTCCTCGCGCTGAAAATCGAACTGTCCAATGCGGGCGTCAAAAGCTACAACTTCAAAATAAAACGCGACGGCGAAAAAATTACTCTGACCGTCACGGATAAAAGGCTTTACTGATTGCACTTGTGAACAAAAAATCTTTTGACCGAATACATTTTGGGGAGGTCTTTTAATGGAGACTATGACGATTGTGGCGATTGTGATTTTCGTGACCGCCTACGCGCTGATAATTTCCGAAAAAGTTCACCGAACGGTTGTCGGACTTTTCGGCGCGATGCTGATGATTCTGCTGGGAATTATCGACCAAGAAACCGCCGTGCACCACATTGACTTTAACACAATCGGACTTTTGATGGGCATGATGATTGTCGTCAACATCACGAGCGAGACGGGGCTGTTCAACTTCCTGGCGATTTGGTCGGCAAAAAAAGTTAAGGCGCATCCCGTCAAGTTGCTCGTCGCGCTGAGTACATTAACCGCAGTTTGCTCCGCGCTCCTCGACAACGTGACGACCGTCCTTTTAACCGTGCCGATAACTTTTAACATCGCCGCGCAGCTGAAATGCGACGTAAAACCGTTCCTCATGGCGCAAATTATCAGCTCGAATATCGGCGGCACCTCAACGCTTATCGGCGACCCGCCAAACATCATGATTGGTTCGGCTGTCGGCTTGAGTTTCGGCGATTTCGTGATGAACATGACGGGCGTATCGATTTTAATTTTTATCGTGACCGTTGCAATTTTGATGGTTATTTACAAAAACGATTTGCACACGAAGCCCGAACTCCAAGATAAAGTCATGCGGCTCAACGAACACGAGCAGATAACTGACCACTTGCTCCTGAAAAAATGTTTGTTCGTTCTGGCGATAACAATTTCCCTGTTTGCGTTCCACGGCATGCTCGGTCTTGAATCGGCAACGGCGGCTTTGACGGGCGCAAGTTTGTTGCTGTTGATAACTTTCTCGCACAACGAAGAAATGATTGCCAAAATGCTCAGCAAGGTCGAATGGCTCGCGATATTCTTCTTCGGCGGACTGTTTATTTTGGTCGGCGCGCTGGTTGAAACGGGCGTCATAAAAATGTTGGCGCAGGAGGCAATGGAAGTTACTCACGGCGATTTGACCTTCACGGCGATAGTTATCATTTGGATGAGTGCGCTTGCCTCGGCGTTTATCGACAATATCCCGTTCGTGGCAACGATGATTCCGCTGATTAAAGACATGGGCGCGATGGGCTTGACGAACCTTGACCCGCTGTGGTGGAGCTTGGCTTTGGGCGCGTGCCTGGGCGGCAACGGAACTTTGATTGGCGCGAGTGCAAACGTCGTTGTTGCGTCAATGGCGGCTCAGCGCGGACGTGCCATTTCGTTTATCGGCTTCATGAAGGTTGCCTTCCCGCTGATGATTCTGTCGATAATTATTTCTACCGTCTACGTTTACCTCCGTTATCTTTAAGAATTTTTAACAGTCGGCAAGCTCAATGGAGTTTGTCGACTAATTTTTTTTAGGAGAATGGACAATGAAACTTTATCCCGACTCGAAAGTTTATATTTTTTGTCCTGCACAAGTCCAGACGGGCGGTCCCGAATCTTTGCACCAGCTCGCCTCCAAACTTATTTCGCTCGGCGTCGAAACTTACATAACTTACTCAGAACCTTTGAACAACGAACCCGACCCCGTCCACGCCGCCTACAAAAAATACCACGTGCCATATACTTACCTTATGACGGACGATGCAAAGAATGTCATAATTGCCGCCGAAACGATAACCGCCAATCTTTATGGTGCAAAGAAAATTCGCCGCGTGCTTTGGTGGATGAGCGTCGACAATTATTTGGGAAATGTAATAAGCATAATGGAGCATTATCAGAAAAATCCGCTCGCTAAGCCCTTGCCAAAATATTTTACTTTCGATAAAGCGGATAGAGATATTGAGCACTGGGCAAAGTCAGAATATGCGCGGCAATTCCTCCAAGTGAACGGGATACCCTCCAATAAAATTTACCACGTCGAAACGTACATGAATCAAACTTTTTTTGAGCAAGCCGCGCTGATTGATTTAAGCCGTAAAAAAAATCTGGTCGCTTACAATCCTAGGAAAGGCTTTGAAATTACAAAACAGCTTATCGACGCCACGCCCGATATTGATTGGCAACCAATTGAAAACATGACACCCGCGCAGGTTCAAGAGCTTTTAGCGCGTGCGAAAGTTTATATAGACTTCGGCGAACACCCCGGCAGAGACCGTCTTCCGCGTGAAGCGACGGTTTCAAAGTGCGTCGTGATAACCGGCAAACGCGGCGCAGCTGCCAACGACGTGGATTACAATATCCCCGCCGAGTTCAAGTTTAATTTGGAAACTGTGACGAAACGTCAAGTTATCGAAAAAATTCGCGCCGTCTTCGAGAATTTCGAGGGCGAGTTGGAAAAGCAAGCGTCCTTTTGCCAGAGAGTTTACGACGACAGAAAAAATTTCACCGCAACAATCGCCAATGTATTCGGGATAAAAAAATTGCCGCCGCCGAGCGTCGCGCTTGTTCAGGGCGTCAGCGAGGGGAGTTTTCTCCTTGCGCAAGAACTTTTCAAGAGCAAAGATTTCAGACCGAGCTTTATCGTTGACGATGTGCTTGCCGCCGCAGAAATTTCAAACGAGCTTATCCTGCGCGAACAGAACAGAAATTATCTGCGCGTGGGAAAAAATTTAATCGAGATAATCACGCAGGACGACGCAAAGTTTCTGTACCTTGAAGGGCGGATAAAAAAATTTGCGCTGTTCGAGCCGACGGACACCGAGATTGACGCGCTGAAAAATTTTTATACACCTGCCGCCGAAGACGTTCTGATTTTCAGCCGATAAAAAAACTGCCGAGCCGTTCAAAGCTTGGCGTTTATTTTTTTGTAAAGACTTCGTGCATTTCGTCCGATTGAAAAACTTCCTGCGCCTTGCCGATTGTCAGCACGCGCCGGTTGAGCAAAATCACTTTGTCGGCGAAACGTTCAATCATGTCCAAATCGTGCGAGACCAAGAGGATTGCCATATCCTCCACGGATTTTAATTCGGCGACGAGTTCATAAAAAATTCTCATGCCGACTTTGTCGACGCCGCTAATCGGTTCGTCCAAAAGCAACAAATCGGGCAACGGGTCAAGCGCGAGGGCTAATAAAATTCTCTGCAACTCGCCGCCCGATAACGCGCCCAATCTCCTGTCGATTAAATGTTCCGCCTTGACGCGCCGAAGATTTTTACTCACGCGCCCGCGAATAAATTTTGAACTGCAAAGCCAAACCGGTCGCCACGTAAGACACGCCATGAATAAATCCAAAACAGTCGTCGGGCTTGTCGCGTCGAATTTCAAAGTTTGCGGAACGTAGCCGATAATCGGGCGCAGGTGTTCGCCCTTAGCGTCGAAGTAATTCAGCTTGCCCGCGTGCTTGACTTCGCCGAGGATTGCTTTCAGGAGCGTGGACTTGCCCGCGCCGTTCGGTCCGATTAGCGCAGTCAGCTCGCCGCAGTGAACCGTAAAATCCACGTTATCTAAAATCGTCAGCTCGCCGACCTTGACGGAAAAATTTTCAATCTGCGTCGTGCAAAGTTTAGATTGATTGTGTTTCATGATGATAACCTCTTAAACCAACGTGTCGCCAGCCACAGCGCGAAAATCGCGTACGCCGCCAAAATTAAAATCGACGGCAAGTTGAAGCCTTCGCGCAAAAGTTGGCTCGTGTGGGTGAGCGGCAAAATTTCTATCACGAAGCGCACGGCGGGCGGCAATTCTGCTGTGGAAAAAAATGTCCCGCAAAGAAAACTCATCGGCATTAAAAGATACGTGTTGACTTGCGCCAGCTCCTCGTAAGTTTGAACTTTTAACGCCGCGCAGAAACACACGCCCGCGAAGATTATCGAGTTTAATACGACGACGCAAAAAAAATTCAGCGGCTCGGAGAAAAATTTTAAACTCGCGCCGAAAATTATCGCCACGCCCAAAATCAGCGCGGTTGAAATTAACGCCCGCACGACCGCCGATAAAATTTTCCCTATGACGAACGCCGCCGGCTCAATCGGTGCGCTCAAATATTCTTCCAAACTTTTATGATAGACGCGCTCGGCATGGACGGAGGTTATGCTCATGTAGCTGACGTTCATCGTGTTTAGCGCGACGATGCCCGGCACTAGAAAATCCAAGTAGCTGCCCGACGCGAGATTGATATTTTTCCCTAAGCCCCAGCCGAACGCAACCAGATATAAAACGGGCGTCACGAGCCGCGACAAGATAAATTTTTTCAGCCGCCGCCGTAGGACAATCCAATCGCGCCACATGACGGTTAAAATATCGTCAAGCATTTTTCAAGCTTTCGAGCCGCGCAATTTCTTCCTTGTGGCTTTCGAGCGCGTAGCCGATTCGGATATGTTCTTCCTCTGTGAAGTCAGAGCTTTCATACGCCGCAGAAATTTTTTCGAGACGCGCTTTGACTTCGGCGAGTTCGTCGTCCAAAATAAATTTATCTTTGAGCGCGAAACCGTAGACCGCCAAAATTTGTTCGCGCGTCGTTTGATAGTAAGAATCTTCGCCGGAAATTTCGCCGACCAACTTTGCCAGCTCCAAAATAATTTCAAGCGGCGGCTTGCCCGCGTTTATCATGTCGGAAAGTTTTATGCGGAGTTCCTGCGCCGCGCCGAAAAATTTTTTGTCAGCCAAAAAAAATCGCTCCTTTATCGAATTGTGACGAGCGTCGCGCCGGTGCCGCCCTCGTCTTGGTCAGCGAACTGAAAACTTGCAACGGAATTGTTGCCGCGCAGGAAATCATGAACGCCTTTGCGGAGCGCGCCGGTGCCTTTGCCGTGAATTATCAAAACTTGCTTGAGACCGGAAAGTTGCGCGTCGTCGATGAATTTGCCGCAGACAAGTTCCGCCTCGTCGACAGTCATGCCGCGAATATCAATG
>JAFPVP010000078.1 GCA_017412925.1 Selenomonadaceae bacterium | reverse complement strand
TCTTTTTGAATTCGGCGGAGAAACCTGCCACGATTGACAAATTCGAGTGGGGCGACGAAAAAAATTTATTCGAGGTGCCGCCCGCTTACAACGAACCCACAACCGTTGCCGATAAAATTTCCGACGCCGATAAAAATTCCGACGACGCCGATAAAAATTCCGTCGCTGATAAAAATTCCGTCGCTGATAAAAATTCCGATGTTGATAAAAATTCCGTCGCTGATAAAAATTCCGACGCAGATAAAAATTCCAACGACGCAGATAAAAATTCTGCCGACGTTGATAAAACTTCTGTCGACGCTGATAAAAATTCCGTTGACGTTGATAAAACTTCTGACGCTGATAAAGATTCCGTTGACGTTGATAAAATTTCCGACGCTGATAAAAATTCTGTCGACGCCGATAAAAATTTCGTCGCCGATAAAAATTCCGTTGACGTTGATAAAAATTCTGACGTTGACGAAGAGCTTAGCGGAAACCCCGCGCTACCCGAAAACTTCCCGCTGGAAAAAATTTTCAAGCCGCTACCTAACGTGAAACCTAAAGAGGCTGACAAACCTATCAAGCTGGAAGAAAAACCCAAGGCAACGGAAGAATTCCCGCTCGAAGAAGTTTTCAAGCCGCTGTCCGAGGTGAAGCCCGAACCCGTCAAGCACTTCGACGCGCCGAAAAAAATCGAACGCACGGAGCTTTTCCCGTTGCAGGAAGTTTTTCGCCCGCTGTCGACGATGGATTTGGACAAGCTGGAAGAAATCACGCAGGAAGAAAAATCTTTGCCGCACGAAGAGGAGACCAATCCCGAAGAAAAAATCGACACGCTCGACGATTTGTTGGACAAGGCATATGCCGAGCGCGACAAAGGGCACGTGTGGCAGGCGATAGAGACTTATAAAAAGGCGTTGGAACGCTACCGCAACGACGAATACGCGCCGTTCGTGGCGATTGATTTGGGAAATATTTACAAAGAACAAGCACTTTACTCCGAAGCGATAAAAATTTACGAGGAAGCTCTGACGTTGCCCGCCGTCAAGCGCAATGCGTCGGCAAAAAAAGAATTCGCGGGCACGCTGGAATATCTGCGCGTCGTTCACAACGTCTTAATTAAAAATCGTGCGCTGTCGACGCCGTTCAGCCAGCTATCAAAGGAAATTCTGCAGGAGATAGACACCGAATTAAAAAAAGTGCAACTTAGCTCCGCGCAGTAAATAAATTCAATCGATAAAATTTTGGAGGTATCAGAATGAAAAAAAGTATTGAAATTCTGGGCTTGCCGATTATCAGCATAACCGAAGGACGCGAGCTCGGCGTGAGCAAATCGCTTTTAATCGACGCCAAAAACGGCACCGTCGCGGCGATAACGATAGAGGACGACGATTGGTATCGCGGCGTCAAGCTCATTCCTTACGAGGCGATTATCGCAATCGGCGAGGACGCGGTGACAATCACGCACAGCGAAAACATTTTGAACTTGGAAGAGGCGGGCGATTATGAACGTCTGCTGGTTGAAAATATTCGCGTCATCGGCACCAAGGCGATAACCAAAACGGGGCGCATTCAAGGCAAGGTCACGGAAGTTTTCATCGGCGTGGGCGGCAGGATTGAGAAATGCGAAATCACGAAGCCCGACGGCACGATTGACGCGGTCAACGCCGAGCAAATTTCCATTTTCGGCAAACAAGTCACGGTTATAGACGTCGACGAGGAAAAAAAAAATAGTTTGACGGAGCAACCCGCGTTCGAGCCGGCGTTCCAAGCTTATTCCGAAGAACCGGAGCCTGAAGTTTGGACGCCGCCCGTTCAAGTCGAGGAGCAAAAGGAAATCGAACCGCCGAGCGTCGACTTGCCGAAGCAGGAAGAAGAAGTTCAGCCGACGCCCGAATTGACGTTGCCGCCGCAAGAAGAGCCAGAGACGACGCCAGAAACTCAAGCGGCACTGGAAGAGACCATGACGCCCGAACCCGTCAAGGAGACAATCGAACAGCCCGTAGTAGAGGAGCCGCCTGTCGTCGAGGAGGTACCCGTCGTCGAGGAGCCGCCCGTCGTCGAGGAAAAAGTTTCGGCGGAGGACAAAAAAATCGCGACGATGACGCAACAGGCAGAGGATTTAAAAGCGGCGTTGCAGAAGGCGCGGGCAAATAAGCAGGCGGAACAAAAGCCGATGACTTCGCAGAAAAAGCAAGTGGAAAAGGCAGTCGACGAACGCCGCCGCAGAGTTTTGCTCGGCAAACACGCAACCAAAACAATCACGGCGGAAAGCGGCACGGTCGTCGTAGAAGCGGGCGCGGAAGTCACGGAAGAAGTCCTTCAACGCGCACGGCTCTCAAATAAATTCATCGAACTGTCAATGAACGTTCAATAAAAGTTTCTTTCAACAAAAAATCCCGACACCTTGTCGGGAAATTTTTTTTATAGCTTAATGCCCGCCGCTTGCGCCAATTTCCTAAGCCGATAGACGGGCAAGCCGACGACGTTCGACCAGTCGCCGTAGATTTTTTTTATAAATTTCGTCGCGCCGCCCTGCAGTGCATACGAGCCGGATTTATCGAGCGGTTCGCCCGTGGCAACGTAGTCGTGAATTTCTTCTGTCGTCATTTCTCCGAAAAAAACTTCTGTGACCTCCGCCGCCGTGAAAATTTTTTCGCCCGCGCAGATTGCCAAGCCCGTTATGACTTCATGGCACCTGCCCGCAAGCCGCGCCAACATTTTTTCCGCGCCTTGAGAGCCGTCGGGTTTGCCGAAAATTTCGCCGTCTAGCACGACGATTGTATCCGCGCCAATGACGACCGCGTCGGGGTGTTTAGCGGCGATTGAACTTGCCTTGCGCTTTGCATTTTCCACCGCCAAATTTTTCGGACTGTCGGAGAGCTGAACTTCTTCGGCGTCGCTGACCTCCACGACGAAATCTTTACAAAGTTTTTTTAAAAGTTCATGCCTGCGCGGCGAGCCTGAAGCTAAAATTACCATTGATAAGCCTCCAAATTAACCGACGTTGCGATTCTTGAAGCGTTCGGGGAATTCTTTCTGCCACATTTCGCGAGTGATGTAGCCCGTTCTGTACTTGCGAATCAGGAAACGAATTTCTTCGTGCTCCTCCTTGCTCATGGGCGGGCAGTCCTCGTCGTAAACAATCGGGCGACCTTTGAGCGCGGCGATTTCAGCTTTCTCCTCCGCCGTCAACGGTTCGCCCACTCTCCTCGTGTAATATTCCATTAATAAGCCTCCAAATTAACCGACGTCGCGCTTCTTGAAGTCTTCGGGAAATTCTTTCAACCACAACTCTTTCGTGACGTGCTGCGTGTTGTATTTTTTCTTGATGTACAGATTTTTTTGATGAACTTCTTCGCTGAGCGGCATACAATCTTCGTCAAAGACAATCGGGCGACCTTTAAGCGCGGCGATTTCAGCTTTCTCCTCCGCCGTCAACGGTTCGCCTACTCTCCTTGTGTAATATTCCAAGTCTTCCATAATATCTGCTCCTTTCGTCTTCGGTTGCTTCACGAGCGGAAATGAGTCGAATTTTATCGCATCGCTCAGTATAGACAACGAATAAAATATCGCCAGTCATGCCGATTACCTGCCAACGCTCTTCTTCCCAAGAATGCAATGCGTCGAATTGTTCAATGCGATTTGGGTCATCGAAAACAGCCGTCGCTGTCTTGAAGCTGACGCCGTGTTTAATTTTGTTGAGCTTGGCTTTCTCCCTGTCCCACTCGTAATGTTTGTAAGTTACTGTTTCCAAGCTTCACCCCTCCGCTTTGAAATTATAAACGGGCTTCATGACTTCGACAATCTCCACGGTGTCGCCGATAACGTCTAAAATATCGTCGAGGGATTTGTAAGCTTGCGGGCTTTCGTCGAGTGTGCCCTCGCTGATTGAGGTCGTGTAAATGCCCGCCATTGATTCTTTGTAGGCGTCCATGCTGAGCTGTTCCTTAGCCGTGCCGCGTGACATGATACGCCCTGCGCCGTGCGGAGCAGAAAAATTCCAATCGGCATTGCCCTTGCCGACAGCCAAGACGGAGCCGTCGCGCATGTTTATCGGGATTAAAACTTTTTCGCCCTTGTGCGCGGCAATCGCGCCCTTGCGGATAATCAGTTCGCCCACGTCGATATAGTTGTGGATTGTGTGAAATGCCTCGCTGTAGGAAATGCCCGCCTTGCCCAGCAAAATTTTGGCGATAAGTTCACGGTTGCGCCGCGCGAAATTTTGACAAAGCTCCATGTCGTGCAAATACTGATGAAAATATTTTCCGTAGACGTAGCACAAATCCTCCGGCATGGAAGCTTGCACGCCGCGATATTCTTTTTCCAATTCTTTGAGTTTCGGCTGAATGTCTTTCTTGCGACCGAGCGACTTATACACGGCGATAATCTCGTCGCGCTGTGCAAAGTATTTGTCCTTGCCCTTAGCCAAATCAATCGCCAGGTTCTGATAAATTTCGGCGACCTGCTTGCCCAAATTCCTTGAGCCGGTGTGAATCACCAAGTAAAAAGTTCCGTCCGCCGCCTTGTCAATTTCGATAAAGTGATTGCCGCCGCCGAGCGTGCCCAAACTTTTTTCAATGCGGCGCGTCTCTTTTAGCGAACGATAGCAATTTAGCTCCGTCAAATCGAAACGCTCTTGCCTGAAGTCCCAAACATTTCTGCGCGAGGGAATATAGTGCGCCGCCTCGTCGATTTTTTCAAAGTCGAGCGAATCCGTCTCCAGCTTGACGGTATACATGCCGCAACCGATATCCACGCCGACGATATTCGGGACGGCTTTATCGGTAACCGTCATCGTCGTGCCGATTGTGCAACCTTTGCCCGCGTGCACGTCCGGCATTATTCGGATTTTGCTACCTTGCGTGAAGTCATAATTGCACATGCGCCGTATCTGTTCGCGTGCCGTGTCCTCGATGACTTTCGCGAACGAAATTGCCGTGTTGAACTTGCCTTGAATCTCCTCCATGAGAATTCTCCTTTCAAAAAATTTTCGTGCAGCCGCGTTGAGGAAAATATAAAGGAGCCTGCCATTTTTGGCAAGCCCCCGAAAAAATTTTTTCTGTTCAATAAAAATCTGTTTCATCGACAAAGCTGCTTATGGAATCAATTATTGCTTCCTTGTAAAGATTTTCTTTGCCCGGCTCAACAAGATAAGTTATACAAAATGCCTGTCGGTGTCTAATGAATTGAAAACAATATCCTGTCAGAAAAAATGTTTCACGCGGATAATCATATCTTGCGCGATAACCGCAGTAAAGGACTCTTGTTTGAGGAATGCTTATTATGCCGGCTTCTAAAATTTTCGCATTAAAATTTCTTTCCATATACTGCATTTGTTCCGAATATATTTCGGATAAAATTTCGTCTGTTGAATATTCAACACTTGGTTCAGGTTTGACAATTATATTCATACTGAAATCTTTTATGGCGGCAACCATTTTTATATTCGGACCTCGTGGCGTTGCATATTGAAGGTATTCGGGAATTTCTATGCTGAAATGATATTCTCTGTTGCGATAAAGTTTCATTCCTTGAAAAGCAAATGTATGACAAGCAGAAAAATTTACAAGAAAACAAGCGACAAATACGGCGATAAATTTTTTCAGCGCAACTTTCATCGAGTAGAGTATCCTTTCGCAAAAAGGAGCCCGCCTTTTTCGGCAAGCCCCAAAAATTTTTTAATCGTTTCTCGTTCCTCTTTGCCCCGTGTACGGATTCGTATTTCCCCTGTGGCTCCAATTATTATCGGTTCTGTCATCAGGGTCAGAGCGATAATGGGGCGGAACATAAGTTCCGTCGCTTCTGTAATGTCCTCTAACGTGAACATCGGCGGAAGCAACTGCAGGAATTCCTACCAACAGAGAGCCCGCGACGAGCAGAGCCAAAAATTTTTTCATCTTCATCATACCTTTCAGTGTCGATTAACTGCAACACTGATTGTATCAAATAAAAATCTAACGGTGGTCTCTTTTAAAGCGACATTTTTAATCGCCCAGAGTTTTGAAACCGAAATGATAGAGCACTTCATTTATCAAAAACAAATCGTAAATCTTATTCTCAATGAAATAGCCAACGATAACATCTTCCTTTGAACTGGAGCTAAGATGATAGCCCGCGCGGTGCAATAAAGTATTCGTCTCTTTGAAGTCGCATTCGAGGGCAATCGCAATCGCCAAAATCGTCCGCTTGCTCGGCATGTAATTTTTTTCGTTGCGAATCTTGGAGAAGATCCTTCGGTCGAGATGAGCCTTTTTGTAAGTCTCAACGTCGGTCATGCCTTTCCTATCGATAAGCCGCCACAAATATTCAGCAAAAGGACTGTCGAGTATACCAAATTTTTCCTTGATATGATTAATGATTGTTCGGACGACAGTATCCTTTTCAGGGTCATCGCCAAGCCTCATGCTCAGCGAAAAATGCGCACCTTCATTTTTCTTTTGCGCAAGCCACTCAGGGCTTATGTAATGAACATCGAGATAATTTTCTATCTGCTCAAGAAGTTGTTCACTTATCAATAAACAAATCTCTCCCTTGTTTACGCTAAGCATCACGATAAAAGTCGCAAGTAGCGCGATTTGTTCTCAGTCATTCGTCCTGATAAATAACTTTATTTCTGCCAGTCTTTTTTGCCCGGTAAAGGCGATTGTCAGCAACTTTAATGTTATCTTCCATGGCTAGCGCGGCTGAAATTTGCGCACAACCAAAACTCATCGTCACGCGCAATTCCTCGCCATTAAAGTAACATGTAGAATCAGCGACCGCAAGCCTTATGCGCTCCGCCACTTCCGCCGCCTCAGCAAGGGTGACGCCCTCCAAGATAAGGATAAATTCTTCGCCACCCCAACGATATGCGCCGTCGCAATCGCGGATATGTGCCGCCAAAATCTTAGCTATGTGAACGAGAATTGCGTCGCCGGCGTTGTGCCCGTAGGTGTCGTTGACGCGCTTGAAAAAATCAATGTC
>JAFPVP010000077.1 GCA_017412925.1 Selenomonadaceae bacterium | reverse complement strand
GGATCCGATTGGGGCTATGCTTGGGTGCCGATTGCAGGTCCTTTCGTCGGCGCAGCTGTGGCTTACATTGTCGCTTCTGTCGGCGGTGCAATCTGAAATATTTTTCTTGGCAAAAAAAGAAGTCGGGAGTCTTTAAAGGCTCTCGGCTTTTTGATTGTCACGAACTTGTAACTGAATTTTTTATTGAGTGAATTTGCTCGGATCATTTGCTTTTAATTGGGTTTGAATATATTGCCAGGCTCTTCCGCGAGACAAAGGTTTTCCGTTGAGGAAGTAGCCGTTAAATTGCCCGGTGAAGCCTGCGGGATCAGTGGTTTCTCTTACCGTGATGCCAAATTTACTAAAAGCGGCGCGCATTTTGCCAAGGACGTCTTGATTTAAATCGGAGGGGCTGTTGACATTGTCGATATCGAATCCAAAATTTTTTCGTGTTTATTTTAAGCCGTCATTGCCCGGCGATAAGCCGCCGCCGCGTCGAGAAGTCTGCGATTGAGAAATTTTTTATCCGTGAGATTATTGGGTAAGTCTTTGTATTCTTTCGAGTTGGTGAACTTCGCCCATTCGTCTTCGAGGGCGCGAATCGTCCAAATATATTTTTCCATGATGTCTTCGGGAGTTTTGGCGTCGTCGTCCGTCTTCTGCGCGGGCGAATTTTTTTCCGCTAAAGTTTTATCCGCCGAATTTTTATCCGTGAAATTTTGATTGCCGTCGACAGCTTTATCGCCGCCTGTAATTTGAATAGAGTTTCCTTCCGCAGAAATTTCGCCGCCCGCCGACATTAAATCGCCGCCGTTTGAAACTTCGCCGCCGGCTTGCATGACAGAACCGCCGCCCGCCGAAACATTTCCACCGCCTTGACCGAGCGCGGAAAGTTCAGACATTGCCGCAGACGAAGCCTTAATCATTGCCCGCGTCATTGCCTCTTGCGCCTCGCCCTTGGATTTAGCTTTCTTGAGTTCGGTCTTGAGTTCTTCGCGGGCGTCGTCGGCGGCTTTGGCTTTTTTGTAGGTCTTCGTGTCGTTGACGCGCAGGAAGCCGAGTTCTTCGTCGGTGAGCTTTTGCCCCGCCTTGAGTTTCTGCTTGATTCGAGCGAGTTTTTGTTGCTTCGCTTGGTCAGTCGAAGCCTTAGCCGCCTCGCGGAGCTTGTCGAACGTCGAGGTATTCATCGAGATAAAATTGCCGTTCGCGTTCATGAGCGTCTGCCCCGTCCGTATCTTGTGTTTCGCGGCGAAGGTTAAATTCTTCTGCTTGACATATGAGCTGAGCGTGCCGATAACCGCAAAATCCATTTTAATCGCCTCCTTGGCAATCCGAGAGTAAATCCTTGTAACACGCTTACATTTTACTCGCTGGCACATTAAAAAGCAATTAGTGCTTGCAAATTGTTTCTAAGTGAAATAAAATTCAAGCCGTTTGAATTGAACGAAGGAGTTGGTTGACTTGATACTTGAGCGGCTTGAAAATTTGCCGGTCGGCTCGTTCCACTATAAACTTTTGGTCGTGACGGGGCTGGGCTGGCTGTTCGACTCGATGGACACGGGGTTAATCTCGTTCGTGCTGCCGATTTTGGCGCGTGAATGGGGCTTGACGCCCGAACAAGTCGGCTGGATTGGTAGCGTCGGGTTAATCGGCATGGCGTTGGGCGCGGTCTTGGCGGGCACAATCGCTGACAGATTCGGGCGCAAAAATGTTTTCGCGGCGACGGTCATTTTATACAGCGTGGCAACGGGGCTGTGCGCGGTGGCGTGGAGTTATGAATCGTTGCTGACGTTCAGATTTTTAGTCGGCTTCGGTTTGGGCGGCGAGTTACCCGTCGCGGCGACACTGATGAGCGAATACGCGCCCAGTCACCTGCGCGGGCGATTTATCGTCTTGCTGGAAAGTTTCTGGGGCGTCGGCTGGCTGGTGGCGGCGTTAATTTCCTACCTGCTGATTCCGCGTTTCGGCTGGCAAGTCGCCTTTATAATTGGAGCATTGCCCGCGCTCTACGTCTTTTTAATCCGTCTGCACATGCCCGAATCAATCCGCTACTTAATTTCCAAGGGCAAAGTCGACGAGGCGCGGCAAATAATTTTGAACTTGGAGAAAAAATTGGGCGTGGCGAGCAAGCCGTTCGATAACGATTTCGTGGAAGAAGCGACGCCGATTTTCAAGCTGAACGTCTTCACGCTGTGGACGAAAACTTTCCGCGTGCGCACGCTGATGTTGTGGATTGCGTGGTTCGGAATTGTCTTCAGCTACTACGGAATTTTCATGTGGTTGCCGTCAATCGTGTTTGCGCAGGGCTTCGAGGTCGTCAAAACTTTTGAGTACGTGTTAATAATGACGCTGGCACAGTTGCCGGGCTACATTACGGCGGCATTTCTTGTCGATATAATCGGGCGACGTTACACGCTGTCGATTTTCCTGTTGATGTCGGGCGTGTGCGCTTATTTCTTCGGCAACGCGACGGTGAGCTATGAGCTTTTGGCTTGGGGCGCGGCGATGAGTTTCTTTAATCTCGGCGCGTGGGGCGTCATTTACACTTACACCCCCGAACTTTATCCTACAGCAATTCGCGCACTTGGTTCGGGCTGGGCGGCTGGCTTCGGGCGTATCGGCGGCATGTTGGCTCCGATGTTGGTCGGCGTCCTTTTAGTCAGCGGCGCACAAATGAATTCAATCTTCCTAATGTTCGCGTCGGTCTTCGTTGTCGTCTCGCTTATCGTTTTGAGCCTCGGCATTGAAAGCAAAAAGAAATCGCTTGAAGAAATTGACGCCGCCTTTAAAGTCAAGACTACTTAAAAATTTTTTCGGAACAAAAAAACTCCGGCATTGTGTCGGAGCTTTTTTCGTTTAGAATCGCGGAAAATTTCATGTGCTGAGTTTGGGCGCGGTGTCGTAAAAAATCGCTCGAAGAAATTGACGCTGCCTTTAAAGTCAAGACAACTTAAAATTTTTTCGGAACAAAAAAACTCCGGCATTGTGTCGGAGCTTTTTTCGTTTAGAATCGCGAAAAATTATTCGGCAACTCTAATTTAATCGTAATTGGAGCCGCCATGTCCAATATTTTCTTCAAAAAGCTAGGCTTTGGCGCGGTGTCGGTGACGGAGAAATCTTTTTCGTTGCCCTTGAGAATTTCTGTAATCAAAAAGGTTAAAGCGTCGTCCTCGGTGCCCAGCCTGTCGATAAGATTATTTTCAAGGGCGGTTCGTGCGTCCAAAACTCTGCCGTCCGCCAATTCGTCAAGATTTTTAGCGTTGGGGCGCGTGAGCTTTATAAAGTTGACAAATTCCTCGTGCGCCTTCTTGACAAGCGTCTCAAGGTAACTTTCTTCTTCGGGCGTCATTTCGCGGAAGGGATTGCCCAAATCTTTCATCTTGCCGGATTTTATCGTCTTGACAGCCACGCCCAATTTCTTAGCCAGCTCTTGAAAGTTGGGCAAAGTCATTATCACGCCGACCGAGCCCGTCCAAGACATCGTGTTAGCAAAAATATAATTCGCGGCGGCGGCAATCATATACGCGCCCGAACAAGCACTATCGCCAATCGAGACAACGACGGGCACATCTTTCCTTAAACTTAAAATCAGCCTCGCCAATTCCTCGCTGGTAGCCGCCGTGCCGCCAGGAGAATTTATTTTCAGGAGAATGCCCTTGTATTTGTCTTTGTTTGTCTGTTTTACTTCGAGCAACGTGCTTTTCAACTTCTGAACGGAGTTGCTGGTACTTAATTTTGATTCGTTGGAGGTTATTTCGCCGTTCAGATAGAGTTTTAAAATTTTTTTGTGTGAGAAAATGTCCATATGATTTTCCGTTAGAGTAAACTTTGTCCGAAATAAACTACGCAACCCATAATCAGGACGAACGGCAAGTAAACTTTGACGGCGAATTTCATGATTTGAGACTCGACGCCGAAAGCACCGACCGCCGCCGCGCCGATTGCGATTGATTGCGGGGAAATGATTTTTCCGACGCAAGAACCCGCCGCATTTGCTGCAGCAATCCAGGCTTGAGCAGTTTCACTCATGCCGATAGCCAAAGCCGCGTCGACTTGCAGTTTGCTGAGCAGAACGCAGCTTGAAGTTGCCGAGCCGGTGATAAATGCGCCGATTGAGCCGATAACAGGTGCGATAAACGGATAGAATGTTCCGGTTGCGGCGACAGTCGTCGTTGCGATAGCCATCGTCATGCCGCTGTAGCCCATGATACGCGCCGTGGCAATAATCGTGATGATTGTGATGAACGTTGGAATTAAAGTTTTCACCGTGCGCGACAAAACGTTGATCATGTCGCTGACAGTGGCATTGTTGACTAGACCGGCGATTACTGCAGATACAAAAAGGATTGTTGGCGTCGTTATCCATTGGAAAGAAGTTGGCGCGGCGTCAGGACCGGTATAAATCATAACTTTGGTTACTACAGTTTTCAATACAGCGGAAACGGCAGGTATGGAGCAAATAACCAGGAAAACAAAGATAAGCAAGAACACCAGCCACGCGCGCACAGCCTCGCCAGGAGTTATGGAAAAATTTTCGTCGTAGTCGTCAATTTCGTATTCAGGGTCTTTAATCGGGAATTTTTTTGCGTAAACAACAAGCAACGCCATGGCACATACGGCACCGCCAATTCCCGCCAAATCTGCGCCCATTGTGGCAGCTCCGAGTACCGACGGCACGCAGAAGCCCAAGCCGCCGATTAAACACGCGGGAATCATTCCTCTTAAACATTTAAAGCCGCCGAAAGCGACGAGCATTACAAACGGCATAAGTATAACCATGAAGCCCAGCTGCAACGTCGTATACGTGGCGATTTGCAACGGGTCAAAATTCGTGAGCTTAGCCAGCGTCGTCAGCGGCAGTCCGACCGAACCGAACGAACTCATTGCGGCATTGGAAACTAAACAGGCGATAACGGCATTGACGGGCGGCACGCCAACTGTAACCAGCATACTCGCGCCGATTGCCACCGCCGTCCCGAAACCCGACATACACTCAAGGAAGGCACCGAAGCCCCACGCGATGATTAATATCAACATGCGCTTATCGGTGCTGACGGAGCTGAGCATATCTTTAATTTTTTCCATGCCGCCCGTGTGCACCGTCAAGTTGTAAGCAAATATCGCCGACACGATGACGCCCAAGATTGGCCAAATCGCCATGAGTGCGCCTTCCAGCGTGCCGGTCATTACATCTTGCAACTGCATATCAAAACATTGCCACGCTATGACGAACGAGATAATCAGCGCGATGGGGCACGCCTTCCACGCCGGCAATTTTAAAATGCTCAACGCGACGATTAGCCATAGAATAGGAGCTAACCCTTCAATAAATAACAATCTCCTCAACCCCTTCCAAACTTTTTACCACTAACCTTTAAGTTTATTTAAAATTTTTGTCATATCGTCGGGTAGCGGAGCCGTGAAAAATTTTCTCTCCGCTGTTGTCGGGTGAATCAAGCTAAGCGTGTGCGAGTGGAGTGCTTGCCCCGAAATGTCAAAAGGATTTTTCCGCGCCGTGTATTTTGTATCGCCGAGGAGCGGATGCCCGATTGCCGCCATGTGCACGCGGATTTGATGCGTCCTGCCCGTTTGGAGCTTACACTCGACGTAAGTAAAATTTTCAAAGCGTTCAAGAACTTTAAATTCGGTGACGGCGGGCTTGCCGTCGGGAGTAATCGCCATTTTTTTTCTGTCAACTTTGTCGCGCCCAATAGCCCCCGTGATAATCCCCGCGTTGTCGCTCAAAACGCCGTGCACAATCGCCCGATAAGTTCGCGTCGCAATTTTATCTTTAATCTGCGCGGCTAAGCTCAAATGCGCGGCGTCGGTCTTCGCAACGACCATGACGCCGGAAGTATCTTTGTCGAGACGGTGAACAATGCCAGGACGCTTGACGCCGTTAATGCCGGATAAATCTTTGCAGTGATAAAGCAGGGCGTTGACAAGCGTGCCGCTCTTGACGGTTTCGGCGGGGTGGACAGTCATGCCGCGAGCCTTGTTGACGACGATTAAATCCGCGTCCTCGTAAAGAATATCGAGCGGCAAATTTTCGGGCAAGTATTCGACTTCGGCGGCGTCGACATCTTGAATAAAAATTTCCTCGCCGCCCGTGAGCTTGAAACTCGCTTTGACTTTTGCGCCGTCGACAGTAACCAGCCCGTCCGCGATTAATTTCTGAACATGTGAGCGCGTCGCAGAAAGTTTTTCGCTCAAGTAAACGTCAAGTCTGCGCGGAGAAATTTCTTCAACAAAAAAGTTCATCTGCCCGCGCCTTCTACTTTGCCCGAATCGAGCCGAAAAAGTATCGCGTAAATCATAAGCCCCATGCCCACGACGATTGCAATGTCCGCAACGTTGAAGACCGGCCAAATTCTGAAGTCAAAAAAATCTACGACGTAGCCCGTCTGAACTCTGTCGATTAAATTTGCCACCGCGCCGCTTAAAATCGTCGTTGCGCCCAATCGCAGGTAGCCGTCCGATTTTTTCAGGAGCGGATAAAAATACGCTGTCGCCAAAATCAGCACCGCGCCCGTTATCAGCAAAAACATTCGCTGATTCGATAAAATCCCGAACGCCGCGCCCGGATTCAAGACGTATGTCAAGTGGAAAAAGTCTTCAACGAGCGGGATTGACTGCCCCGGCACCATCGAACGCATGACCAACGCTTTTGTGAATTGGTCGCCCGCCACGACGCCGAGGAATAATGCTTTGTCCCAATGAACAAACACCACGGCAAACGCAATCTCAAGGACTGACAGGAATTTTTTCACTTTGAGCTCTCCTTGTCGAGCACGGGCTTGTAAGTTTTAGTTTCGTCGGTTACGGGCTTGGTTGACATGTCGACGATATTAGTCAACTCTTCTTCGTCAGCGGGTTCGGGAATTTCTTCTTCAGATTTGGGAACTTCTGCGGGCGGCGGTTCTTCGACAGGTGCAGCTTTTTCTTCGGGCTTGGGAGTTTCGACTTCTTCAAATTTCGGAAGGTTATCGATTACGTGATTGGTTATCGCCAGCTCCGATTCAAGTATCGTGCGCATTTTGACTAAGAAAGTGTTCCGCTCGCGAATAAGCTTGGTATACTCCGCCAAAACTGCGTCACGTTTCACGCTTGCGGCGTCGATTAGCTGCTTGCCCTCGAATTGCGCTTGGTCTTTAATCTGTTGACATTCGCGGGCGGCTTGTTCCTTCATGTGTTCGGCATTTTTCTTTGCGGCAGAAATAACTTCGTCCGCCGTGCGTTGCGCGACGATCAAGGTATCGTTCATGGTTTTTTCCAGCCCGCGATACTTTTCAAGCTCGGTTTCCGTCGTGTAGAGTTGAGTTTTTAGCCGCTCGTTATCGTCCAAGAGCCGTTCAAAATCTACAACGACCTTGTCCAAAAAATCGTCGACTTCATTCTCGCTGTAGCCGCGAAAACTTTTTTTAAACTGGTGGTCGTGAATATCCATTGGCGTAAGCAAATACATCGCCTCCAAACTTCATTAAGGTTCGGGAAGTTCAAACTTTTTATCGTATTTGAAGTTGTGCCCGCCGTGCGTGGGCGGTTCCTCATCTTTATTTTTTTTGTCACGTTCCGCCGCTAAATCTTCCGCCAAAAGCCAGCCCGCCGACTCCAACATAGCCACGGAGACCGACGGCGCGACCAGCTGTCCGATAAACGGCAAGATTTTTG
>JAFPVP010000076.1 GCA_017412925.1 Selenomonadaceae bacterium | reverse complement strand
TAATGGGCAACATCGTCAACACGAACGCGCAATATCTGGCGAAACGACTGGCGCATTTGGGCTTGGACAGTCACTATCAAACGGTGGTCGGCGACAATCCAGCGCGGATAAAATCTGCGCTGGACGTTGCCTATTCGCGCTCCGACGCTGTCATCATGACGGGCGGTCTTGGTCCCACGAAAGACGACTTGACTAAGGAAATGCTTATGGAATATTTCGGCAAGGATCCGGTCGTCGACGCGCAAGTTTTAAATTTTTTGGAGGAACGGGCTAAGGCGCGCGGCTTCGGCAAACTTTCGGAGGGCATGAAGAAGCAAGCGATTGTTCCCGCTGATTCGCTGATTCTGTACAATCACCACGGCACCGCGCCTGGTTGCGTCATGGAGCGCGACGGAAAAATTTGTATTCTTCTGCCGGGACCGCCGCACGAAATGCAACCGATGTTCGAGGAGTGTTGCGAGCTTTATTTGAACGCCAAGAGCGACAAAATTTTGGTGTCGATTATAATCAAGTGCTTGAGTAAATTCGACGCACCGATTTCAATCGTGGGCGAATCTCCAGTTGCTGACCGCTTGGCTGAACTTTTGGATGGCGTCAATCCGACGGTGGCGACCTACGCTAAAGAGGACGGCTGTCTTGTTCGGATAACGGCGGCGGCTAAAACTCACGACGAGGCGTTGGAAATTTTAAAGCCCGTCGTCGACAAATGCCGCGAGCGTATCGGCGAAGAATACATCAATTACGTTAAAGAGGACATGGATTAAGGAGCTGAGCTTATGATTATCGTAACAGGTGGCGCGGGCTTTATCGGGAGCAACATTGTCCGCGCCTTGAACGAACGCGGGCGCACTGATATTTTAATCGTCGACGATTTGGGCGGCGGCGACAAGTACAAAAATTTAATTGGCTTGCGCTTTATCGATTATCAACACAAGGACGATTTTTTAAAGAGCGTCGACAACTTCGGGCAGAATGTCGAGGCGATTTTTCATCAGGGCGCGTGCTCGGATACAATGGAATACGACGTGAACTTCATGATGAGGAGCAATTACGACTATTCCAAGGAGCTTTTAAAGTTCTGCGTCCGGAAACAAATTCCGCTGATTTATGCGTCGAGCGCGTCAGTTTACGGCATGGGCAAGAAAGGTTTTCGCGAGGAGGAGGCTTGCGAGGCTCCGATTAATCCCTACGCCTTTTCTAAGCTGATGTTCGACCGCTACGTCCGCCAATTCGCCGACAAAGTTAAAAGTAAAATCATCGGCTTGAGATATTTTAACGTCTACGGTCCGCAGGAAAATCACAAAGGGAGAATGGCGTCGATTTTCTACCAAATTTACAAGCGCATGAAACTCGGCGGCGGTCCCCGACTTTTCAAGGGCACGGACGGCTACAAGGACGGCGAGCAGAAACGCGACTTCATCTACGTTAAGGACGTGGCGAAAATAAATCTCTGGTGTCTTGACAATCTAATCGCCAATGGGATTTACAACTGCGGCACGGGGCACGCGCACACTTTCAACGACGTGGGCAAGGCGATGATTGAATCCATGCACTCCAAAATGAAAACAACCTATTGCGATTTCCCCGATGAACTGCGCGGCAAATATCAAAGCTACACCGAAGCCGACATGAAAAAATTGACGGCGGCGGGCTACAAGGGCGGCTTCACGAATTTTGTTATCGCCGTCGAGGAGTATTGTAAATTTTTAGAGGCAGGCGGCTATTACTCGCTTGGGAGGTAGTGTTATGAAAAAATTTTTACCGGCACTGGCAATGGCTCTCTTCGTGGCGACGACTTCTTGCGCCGCGCAGGGCGATATGATTTTGCCGCCACCGAACATGAACGATAAACTTTCCGTCATGGACGCGCTCAATCAGCGGCAATCCAGCAGAAATTTCGTCGATAAAAATTTGTCGCCCGCGCAGTTGTCGAAAATTCTTTGGGCGGCGAACGGTATCAATCGCGCGGACGGCAAGCGCACAGTTCCTGCGGCTATCGGCATCTATTCTGTCGAAGTCTACGCCGTCACGAAGGAGGGCATTTACCTTTACGACGTGGATAATAACAAGCTCAAGCTGATTGCCGAGGGCGACCACCGCGCCACGACGACGACCGGTCAAAGTTTCGTGAGCAAGGCAGCTGTCAATCTGGTTTACGTTGAAACGCCCGCCGCTTGGGAGAGCGCAAGGAGAACTCCGCCGCGTGATTCCCAAATTGCCTTCGCGAACATAACCGTCGGCGCGATGATTCAAAGCGTGGCACTTGCCGCCGAAACCGAAGGCTTAGGAAATTGCGTGCGCGGCTCAATCAACCGTGACGAATTCAAAAAAGTTGCCAACCTCTCCGCCGAGAAAAATATTCTCCTCGCGCAGAGCGTCGGCTATGTTAAATAATTTTTGGGAGGTGTTACTGTGTTCCTTAAAAAATTTTTCGGCGTGATTGTCCTGCTGGCGATTATTGCCCTGCCGCAAGCTGTTTCCGCCGAAAAGACCGACTGGTTCGACAGGAATTTTTATTTCCGCAATATCCGAACAGTCATTGTTTTCGACGTGACCGCAAGCTACGGAGCAGATTACGGCGGCTCGATTGCCCTGCGCAACATGCAGGATACTTTTATTGAAAATGCCCGCAAACAACTGCGCTGCAACGTCATTAGCGAGGCGGAGGCGCGTCGAACTCTGGGCTATCAGCTGGGCATGAATCTTGAATCGCTTGCCTACTCCAATCCGCAACAGGCGCGCAAAATCGTGGAGGATAACGCCTATCGCATTGCCGACGCGGGAATTTTCGGCAACGTCGACACTTGGGCAAATACTTTTTACATTGAGCCTGAGCGCACCGTTTGGGAGCAACGCAGAGAGACCCGCCGCTACTACGACCACTACGGCAACCGCCGCGAGGAAACTTATTACATTCAAGTTCCCGTGACTTATCCGCCGCGCCGCGTTGACGTGTCGACAATTCAAATGACGCTTCAGGTTTATGAAACGCGCAATAACCAGATGATTTTTGCTCGCAAGGACGTGCGCGACCGCCAAGACTATCAGGCGCAAAAGGGCATGTTCGGCAGGATTTGCAATTCGTTCTTTGAAGACTTCGGTAAAAAAATTCGCTGATATTTAAGGAGGGTTTTTGATGAAAAAATTTTTTAACTTGTGCGCGGCGTTGCTCGTGCTGTGCGCGATGATTTTCCCTGCGAAAACATTCGCGGCGGACGACCCGAACTCCGAGGGCATTAAGGCTTATCGCGAGGCTTTGAGCTCTTACTCTGCAGACGCCGAAAAAATTTTCCGCCAAGATATTCTGTTCGCGTCTCCCTTAGTGCAAGCCGAATTGGATTTCTTTGGCAGCGTCGAAGGCGATATTTTCAAGTCGACGGGCGATTTCACGCTCTGGATTGAAAACAACGACGGCACCACCACCGAAAGGACGATTCCCTTTTACATGACGCAAAACGGCAACGACATGATAATTTACTTCAAGGCGGACAAGAATTGGGAAAAATTCACCTCGCCGAGCCTTGCCGCCGGAGTTATGGACATGATTGCCTCGCCGACCGCTGAAGAGGTTGAGGAAATTATCGCCGACACCAAAGAAGTTACGATTCTAAACGAAAACGAAAACCGCCGCACAATGTTAATCACGCTCGACGGCAACCGCATGGCTGATTCCCTCAAGACAAAGGCGGAGAATAATCCCGACGCAACCGCCGACTCGACGCAGGAAACTGCCGTAAACTATCTGGATACCGCGCTGCGCAACGCAGATACTTGGTACATGTGGACGATTGACAAGCGCGATTGGCACACCGTCACCATGCAATATCATCTGTCTGGGATTATTCAAGAGCTGGCACGCGCCGCCCTTAACGACCCGACTAAACAATGGCCCGACGAGATAAGCCAACTCCTTGAAACTGTTGCTTACTACAGCGAAATTCGCGCCTACACAACTTATCCTTCCGACCCCGCCGTCAAGAAAAAATTTGAAATCCCCAAAAACGTTCTCAAGGCAAAAGAAGCTGCGAGTTTGACTTCTGCCGTCGCGAAAAGATAAGCGGCTGAAACTTAAACAAAAAAAGTCGGAGGCTTGCGAAGGTCTCCGATTTTTTTTATTATAAGTCAAGATTCTTGGAAAGGTCGTGATTAAATGGAAATGTTGGAAGTCATGCGTTCGCGCAGGAGCGTGCGCCGCTACACCGAGGAAAAAATTTCCGACGAACAGTTGAAACAAATCGTTAGCGCGGCACTGCTTGCGCCGAGTGGTCACTCAAAATATCCCTGCGAATTTATCATCGTCAAAAACCGTGAGCTACTGGAGAAAATGTCGCACTGCCGCAAGGGCGTCGCTAAAATGCTGACGGGCGCGGCGGCGGCTGTCGTAGTCATTGCCGACAAAGATAAATCCGATACGTTCGTTGAAGATTCATGCGTGGCGATGATGAACATGGAGCTTTTGGCGACTTCGCTGGGCATTGGCAACTGCTGGATTCAAGTGCGCAACCGCGAGGCGGAAGACGATTCGCCTGCCGAAGAATATCTGCGCGGCATTTTGAATTTCCCCGAAAATTTCGCGTGCCAATCGATTTTATCTTTGGGCTACCCCGCCAAACCGCCGAAAGCTCGCGAACTCGACAATCTCAACATTGAAAAAATTTCTTGGCGCGAATAATTATTTCGCCGCGACGCCCGCAAGTTCAGCTTCAGCCTCGTCATCGGCGTCGGCGATTTCGTTAAGAGCCTCAACAAGTTTATCAGGGTCAATGCCGTGAACCAACGCGCCCTCCTCGATACTTTCAAACTGCGCGGCGTGGCAACCGAAGCAGCCCATGCCCGC
>JAFPVP010000075.1 GCA_017412925.1 Selenomonadaceae bacterium | reverse complement strand
GTAGCAGAGATTATGCATTGCGTCAAAATTTTCTCTGCAAAAGGAAAGCGACTCCGCCCAAAACGGAATCGCCCAAGTGTTTTCAAGTCCGAGCCGATTATTTCTTTGCCTGGTTCTTGGTGATTTTTTCGGAAGGCTTCGCGGGGGCGGCTGGTGCCATCAACGTTTGGAAAATGTCCGTCAAGGCAACAGTCACGACGCCGAGCACGTCCTTAAGCACTGCATTATACAGGTCGCCGCCGTCAGTGACTCCGCGTCCGTTCGCCGTGATGAAAAATTTCTTCGGGTGGTCGCTAGCCTTCAATGCCGCGTCGATTTTCTCCGCTATCATTTTCGCAAGCTGTTCTTTATCCATCTTCTGTCACTCCCAATCTATTTTCCTGTCAACTTCAACGCCTCGAATAAAATTCCTGCAGTTGTGTTCTACTTTTCTTTTGCTCACCCAAAAGAAAAGATAGCAAAAGAAAAGGGTGCCTCGCGGGGGCGCAAGGGTCGCTAACCGCGCTCACGAATATTTTTGAGCTGGAGTTCGCCGCGGTTTTTACATCACGTAAAAGCGCGGCGGGAGCCGTCATCCATGACGGCTCCTTTTATTACGTTGTTAGCTCGGTTATTCGTGCCATTCAAACTCCAAGCCGCCGATATGAACTGTCATGCCCTCTTTAATGCCGCGGGCTTTAAGTAGGGCGTCAAGGTTCTTCATGCGCCAAATAAATTGGAATCGCCGCAAGCCCTCCGCGTTGTCAAAGTTCGTCATGGCTACTATCTTCTCAAGATTTTTGTTGCGGACGATGAATTCTGCCGCGTCGTTGCGTTCGATAATAACTGGGTCGTCCTCCTTGTCCACGTCGAAAACTTTCACAGCGTCGACCGGCTCCTCTTCTGGGATAATCTCTTCAAGCCTCTTGCCAACGAAATTTATCAGCTCGTCTAGGTTCTCGCGTGTCGCCGCTGAGATTGCAAAGAACTCTATTCCTTCACGCTTGGCAAGCTCTTCGAGGCTCGGAAGGTTTTCTTTAGATTGCGGCAGGTCAATCTTATTGGCTACGAGGATTTGAGGACGTTTAGAAAGTTTTTCGCTGTAACGCCTAAGCTCAACGTTAATCTTATTGAAGTCGTCTAAGGGATTGCGTCCGTCCACCGCCGCCGCGTCGACTATGTGCAATATAAGTTTCGTTCGTTCGATATGCCGCAGGAAGTCATGCCCTAAGCCTACGCCGTCCGCCGCGCCCTCAATAAGTCCAGGAATGTCCGCCATGACGAAAGATTTTTCGTAGCCGAGACTTACCACGCCTAAAACCGGTACCAGCGTCGTGAAATGATAATCGGCGATTTCGGGGCGCGCAGAACTCACTGCGGCTATCAAACTCGATTTTCCGACGCTGGGATAGCCGACAAGCCCCACGTCCGCCAAAAGTTTCAGCTCCAATAAAAGTTCGCGACTCTCGCCAGGCTCGCCGTATTCCGCAAAAGTCGGAGCACGCCGCGACGCTGATTTAAATTTTGCATTGCCGCGACCGCCTCGCCCGCCCTTAGCAACAATCGCCCGCTGTCCAAGTTCCGTCAAGTCCGCTAAAATTTCGCCCGTCTCCGCGTCCTTAACGAGCGTGCCCTGCGGAACTTTTATCACGCAATCCTCCGCGCCGCGCCCAAATTGCTTTTTAACGTCGCCCGCGCCGCCATTGCCCGCCGTGAATTTGCGATTGAAGCGAAAATTTAACAGCGTGTTGACGTTTTCGTCGACTTCAAGAACAATATCGCCGCCTTTGCCGCCGTCGCCGCCGTCGGGACCGCCTTTTGGTACAAATTTTTCGCGGCGAAAGGAAGATTTGCCGTTTCCGCCGTCGCCAGCCCTAACAAAAATTTTTCCTCTGTCTATAAATTGCATTTTGCCTTCCTCGAATCACTCGGCGATAATTTTCATCGTCGGAAACAGCAAAACGTCGCGAATCGACGGAGAATCAGTCAAAATCATAACCAAACGGTCGACGCCGATACCTAATCCGCCCGTCGGAGGCATTCCGAACTCCAAAGCGCGTATAAAATCTTCGTCCATGACGTGAGCCTCTTCGTCGCCCGCCTCGCGCTGCTTTAATTGCTCCTCAAAGCGTAATTTCTGGTCTATCGGGTCATTTAACTCCGTAAATCCGTTCGCAAGCTCCCTTCCGTAGACAAAAAACTCAAATCTGTCCGTTACGCGCGGATCATCGAAGTTTTTCTTCGCTAAAGGCGAAATTTCCGTCGGATGGTGCGTGATAAACACCGGTTGAATCAAATCGTCCTCAACTTTAGCCTCAAATGCCGCATTTAATATCCCGCCAATGCCAAATCGCTTTTCGTAAGCCACGCCGATTGAATCTGCCATAGCTCGCGCCTCATCAACCGTCGCGCACGATAAAAAATCCTTTCCCGTCTTATTTTTTACCGCGTCGTTCATGCTAATTTGCGGAGTATTCGCCAAATCCAGCTCAACGCCCTGATAAGTGACTTTTGTCGTGCCGTTGACTGCCTCAGCCGCCGCGCAGACTATTCCCCGCGTAATTTCAATCAAATCTCGGTAGTCTCCGTAAGCTTGATAAATCTCAACGCTCGTAAATTCGGGATTGTGGCGCACGTCCATGCCCTCGTTGCGAAAAACGCGCCCCATTTCGTAAACGCGCTCGAATCCGCCGACAATCAAGCGTTTCAAGTTCAATTCGGTGGCAATTCGCAGGTATAAATCGGTGTCAAGGGCGTTGTGGTGCGTTATGAACGGTTTTGCCGCCGCGCCGCCCGCTATCGTCGATAAAACCGGCGTCGCTACCTCCAAAAAGTCCCGCTCGTCCAAATATTTGCGAATCGCCTTGATAACTTTGTTGCGCTTGATAAATGTGTCGCGAACTTCGGGATTCATAATCAAATCCAAGTAGCGTTGACGATAACGAATCTCCACGTCCTTTAATCCGTGAAATTTTTCGGGCAACGGGCGCAACGACTTCGCCAACAACTTAAAATCCTCGACGCGAACCGTCAATTCGCCGCGTTTCGTCTTGAAAACTTGTCCGCGCAACCCAATTATGTCGCCAATGTCCAAAAGTTTGAATTCGGAATATTTTTCTTCGCCCAAAACGTCAAGCTTGAAATAAATTTGAATCGAACCGCTTTTGTCGGCTATCGTCGCGAAACTCGCCTTGCCGTGACCGCGAATCGCCATCAATCTGCCCGCGATTGATACTTCGCCCGCGTCGACCTCGCCTTCAATGTCTCCGAACTCGTTCCGAACGTCCGCCGCGTGATGCGTGACCTCGTAACGCGCTCCGAACGGCTCAACGCCCTTATCGACGAAACTTTGAAGTTTTTCGCGCCGAATTTTTATCAATTCGTTCTCGTCGGTCGTCTGTTGCTGAATATTTTTTCCCATATAATAACCTCCTTGATTTTCCCGCATTGTATCAGAAAATTTTTCGTTTCTCAACCCGATTGTCAAATTCCCGTATTTGGGAATTTGCACTTTGCACGCTCAAAATCACCCCAAAAACAGGGGCTTTTTTTTATGCCCGAAAAAACCGCATTGTGACGCAGATTTTTAACGTGTTCAATTCCCATATTTGGGAATTTGCACTTTGCACTTCCAAAACGCCTCTCAACCTGCTAAAATCGCTCCAAAATCACTCTCGAAAGGACTTTCAACATGATTTCTCTCGATAAAAACGTTTTCAACTGGCTCAATGACGTTCCAAACAACTCCACAGTTAAAGTTTTCTTCTTCATCGCACTAAATCAGCCCGAAGAGGGGCTTCACGGGCTCAGAACTACTAAAGAACAGCTCGCAGGCACTTTAAACTTGAGTAAAACTTATATTTTCCGCGATTTGAAGTGGTTGAAGGATAATTTGCTCATTCAAGAGCTAAAATTCGTCGATGACTTCGATTATATGGCGAATCCGCGCTTCGTTATGAATAATTCCGACTTTCAAGAGCGTATGAACGAATGGAATCGCCGTTGTCGCCTCGATATTCAACACGAAATCGAATTGAAGCGCAAACGTCGCCTTAAAGCCCTAAGAAAGCAAAAAAATTAGCCCCGAATCATCTTCGAGGCCTTTTTTTTTAGTCTTCTACCAATCTAACCTTGATTTTCTTCCATAAATCCTTTTTATCACGCAAACGCTTGTATTTTCCGACTTGGTCGTCTCTTAGAGGCGGAATATCGCTATAATCAATGTCTTCGTCGCGAATACTTTCCAATTTTTCTAATCTTTCCTTTTGTTCTGGAGTCATTTCAGGGATTTGTCCCTTAATTAAAATCAAACTGCCCATAATAATCCTTCCTTTCTTTTTTATCAGCAAATCGAGCCGAGATTATCCTATTAACTTCGCCGCGTTCAGTATAAATCACTGCTAAAACTTTTTTTACCATTCCTACAACTTTTAGTCTGTTTTCGTCTTCACTATGCTCATCATCTGAATAATATATTGCATTATTATCAAAAAATACCAATGCGGCGTCTTCAAAATAAATTTCGTGCTTTTTAACGTTGATTTTTGCTTTTTCGTCGTCCCACTCGAATTTCAAACTGCCAATTTCAAATTCTCCCATTGAAATTCACCTCAATGTCATTATAGCAAAAAAAAATCTCCCCGACAAGTCGCCGAGGCTTTTTTTTATTCCAAATCAAGATATTTTGTCGTGGTATCGCGTTTTACTGCACGTTTTATCCTCCGAAAGTCCGATGAATCGCGGTCGCCGATGATTATATTCTCCGTTTGCATGAATGTTTCCAAAGATTCAATGTCACTCGCCGAAATATCACTGCGCGGATTCTTCAACGTGATTGTTCGCGTGTCTCCGTCCAAAAAAGCGCACTCAATATTTAAAACCGACGCCATTTTAACTATATCAGCCATTATATCACGCTCTCTTTCGTGATTTTCGTTACTCTTTCGTAAGTATCGTTCGTCAACGCTACCAACATTTGCGCGAACTGCCTCAATTTGTCATTTGTCGCTTGCGGATTGATATAACTGACATTTGTCGTATTTTTTCTGCCTGAACCGCTCGTAGTTTCGATTTCTAAGCTGATTTTAGCCACTGTATATCACTTCCTCCTCAATCGAGACGATTTTGCAACTTTCAATCTTAACAACCGGCTCGCCGTCATCAGAAATGAACGTTTGATAGAAATTTGCGTATTCGTTATTAACATTTGCGTTTATTGCTTGAATTTTCGACTTAACAGCCGTCAAATCGTCATTTGCGACGTTCTCGAAGGTAATATTTCGCGTTGAATCATCATTAAAAAGCAAAGTAAGCACTACATTATTGGTTAGCGACGACATTTTGATTCACCGTCCTTACTACGTCTTCAGGGTCGTATTGATTTTGGAAATTCACGATAGAAAGGAGCTGATTGACGCCGCCGATTATAATATTTGCGTCGGATTGTTGCGCATCGACGCCGTGAAGCGTAAAACTCTTTTCATATGCCCCGAAATGTTTCAAAGTAACCTTGCCGACCTTGTCTGTTGTGAATTCGTAAGTCATATTCATCACCTCGACGCTATTTTACTTGACAGC
>JAFPVP010000007.1 GCA_017412925.1 Selenomonadaceae bacterium | reverse complement strand
GAGCCGTTGCGCGATTAGATAAAGTCCCGCGAAGCCGTGCCCGATTATCGGTTTGAGCTCCTGCTCCAAACGCGCTTCAACCAGCGGCGGCAAATTTTTCCCGTAAAGTTTTCGGGCCTTTGCGTAGGAAGTTTCGCGAATTTCTTCCTCCGCGCCAGGCACTTGCGGCGAATAAAGTCCGTCGGGTATCGGCTTCAAAAATTCTACGGCGTCAGCAATTTTGTTCGGGTTGGTGACGATTGCCTCGTAAGCCGTCGCCTCGTCCAGATAATCAAATTCCGCGAACATTTCCTCCGTCGTGCGCAGGTAAAGCGGCGGCTGATTATCGGCGTCGGCGTAGCCCTTGCTTGCCATTAAAACTGCGCGGCAAATTTTATCTTCGGGATTTAAAAAATGTGCGTCAGTCGTGGCGACGAGCGGCTTGCCCAATTTTTTTGCCAGCGCGGCGACTTTGCGATTGATATTGCGTAAATCTTCGTCGGTCGTGATGTTCGGGAAATCTTCGCTACGGATAAGGAAGTCGTTGTTGTGAATCGGCTGAATCTCCAAGTAGTCATAAAAATTTGCAATGCTCTCAAGCTCCGAATCGTCTTTACCCGCCACGATCGCCCGAATCAATTCGCCCGCCTCGCACGCCGAACCGATTATCAAACCGTCGCGCAAGTCGCTCAAAAGATTTTTCGGAATGCGCGGACGATAGTACATGTATTTAATCTGGCTAATTGAAATTAATTTGTAGAGATTTTCCAGCCCGATTTTGTTTTTGGCGAGAATGATGACGTGGTTGGCGAACTTCTGCTTGAAATCGTCGCCGACGAGATAGCCCTCCATGCCGTAGATAATTTTAATCGGCTTGCCGGCTTTGGCGAGTTTCTCGGCGGTCTGCGCGGCGGTCGGGAAGGCTTGAATAACTCCGTGGTCTGTTATGGCGACGGCGTTCCAGCCCCAATCGGCGGCGGTCTTAATCAATTTTTCGACGGGGATAACGGCGTCCATCGCGCTCATCTGCGTGTGCACGTGCAATTCGACGCGCTTAACTTCGGCGGTGTCGACGCGCTCAGAATTTTTCTCCAGCGTTTCCAGCGAATTGACAAGCAGAACCGTTTCCTTAGCGTATTCGTCGTATTTGGCAGCGGCGGAAATTTTAACGAGCGTGCCGCTTTTGAGTTGGTCGGCGAAGGGCTGCGCGTCAGATTTTTTGTCGCCTTTGAAGAATTTTTTGCAGATGATGCCGTCGGTGTCGTCCGTCACGTAAAAGGAAACGCAAGCTGTGCCGTTCTTGAATTCGCGGAGCTTCGCCTCGAAATTATAAACTTTGCCGCTTTTGCCCGTCTCGCCGATAATCGTAACTTGCCCGCTGTCCTCGTTTATGTCGCTGATTTTTGTGATGACGTCGGGGATTTTTTTACTGCGACCGTTCTGCGCGGAAACTTTTTTCTTAGCGGGCGACTTCTTTTCGACGGAGATAAATTCGTCGGAGTTCAGGAGTTCACGTTTGATTTCAATTTTCGCGCTGTACTGTTTGTGCAAAAATTCTTCGGCAGTGCGCAAATTCTGTTGGTCGAAATTTTTATCGGTGCACAAAGTTATCTCCCAGAGATTTTCTGCAGGCGTGATTATAATTTCCTTCAGGTTGCACGAGCTGAAATTCAAAGCCGTATCGTCAAGTAAGCTGAAAAAATTTTTGTCGTTGTCGATAGTGAGTTTGTATCTGTCCAAAGCGTCACCTCCGAAAAAATCAGCCGCGAGCTTGTGTTGCTCCCGGCTGATATTAGGAAAAATTTTTAGTTATTTCTTCAAAGCAATGTTATTCGAGTTCATCTTTACCGTCTCGTTGAAGATGTCAACCAACTTGGCGGAGTAATGTCTGTTGTAAAACTCGCGGTAGATACTTACCTCATCGTCTTTGGGGAGATAGTGCCAGGTAAGCGTCAGTGCCAAGAAAACATTTCCTATATGCGTTCTTGTTCCCTTGCCGATTTTAAATGCGCCGATGTTAGGGTAATGGAAGGGACGCTCATTTGTTTCCACTTCGTAATTCAAAAATTTTTCCTTTGCCACAACTGCGCTGAACAAAAGTCCTGTGGCGTGCGCGTCGGGTTTGTGCCAACTTAAATTTCGCTGATTCAACGACACGTCATGCAAGACAACGATTGAGTCGTCCTTGATATAAGGTAACATTACAAGGAAATCCATCAGTTCACCGGGCGTGTAGTGAACAGTGTCGAGAATGACGAAGTCAATGCCTCCGCCGATTTCGTCGATGACTTGCGGCAAATATTTTCCAAGGTAAAATTCATGGCTCCCATATAACAAAGGCTTATCGGGGGAATTAAACAAATTGTTCTCTTTAGCGAATTCGGCCACAAATCCCGTGCGTTTCGTCTTGAAACTGTAACATTGCTCGGCAATATCGACGGAACGCATCTCGTAGGGTTCGCCAATATCTTCGAGGGTTTGCAAAACTATCGCCGTAGTAGAGCCTTTGGCAATGCCAACCTCCAAAATCTTTTTAGGTTTATAAGTTTTCAAGAGCCCGCACAAAAACGCAGTTTCTGAAGGTTGCATTTCGGGACCTCTAAAATCCGCAAGAAGCCCTTTTTGCAACTTTGGAAACATTTTATTGCGCGGTTCAATGTTATTGGGCACCTCGTTAATTTTAATCATATGAAAGAATTACCTCCTGTTTTAAGAATTTTATTTGCGTTGCGCTAGATAAAAGTTGTAGCCGTTCATGTCGACAGCCTCTTGGAAAATTTCGCACAGTTCGACGGGATAAAACCTGCGATAGAGCCGGCGATAAGCGACGACTTGCTCTTCGGGCGGCAAATATTTCCAGCGGAGAATTAGCGTTAAGAAAACGTTGTCAATGTTATCGACCGTCTGCTGACTGACTTTGAACGCGGCGATATTCGGATAGCGGAAGAGAGCCTGCTCGTCGAAGTTCAAAAATTTTTCCGCAGTCACCGCGCTGAACAAAGCCCCTGTAGCCGCTACTGAGGAATTTTTTATCTGATACATCATGCAAAACGACGACCGCGCCGACTTTAAGATAGGGCAACATAGCGATAAAGTCCAAAACTTCGCTGGGCAAATTGTGAACGGTATCGAGAATCACAAAGTCAATATCGCCGCCGATTTCATCGATAATTTGCGGCAAAACTTTTCCAATGTGAAATTCGTGCGTGCCGCGCAGTTCGCCGAGAATTTTTTCCTTAGCGAACATCGCCATGAATCCCGACGTTTTGGATTGGTCACAGTAAAATTTTTCCGCCACGTCTACGGAATGAATTTCGTAAGGCTCGCCGAGGTCTTCGAGAGTTTGCAAGATTATAGCGGTGGTTGCGCCGCCTGCTACGCCGATCTCCAGAATTTTTTTCGGGCGAAAAGTTTTCAACGCGCCGCAAAGAAACGCCGATTCAAATTCGCTCATTTCCGGTTCGTCGGGGACGGCGGGTATCTTCGGCAAAATTTTTCTGCGCGGTTCAAAGTCCAAAGGAATTTCGTTGATATGGATCATACGGCGGAAATTTCCTCCTGCGTTAGCGACTTCAAACCTTTGCTGTTAAGGATAGATTCAGCTTTTTTTGTGTCGTTGACGCGGAAAATCATGTAGGCATTCTCCTTGCCCGCGAAGGCGTACATGTACTCGATATTGACGTTCGCCTCGCTGAAATTTTGCAAAAGGTTGTTGAGGTCGCCGGCTTTGTCGGCAATGGCGTAGGCGAGCACGGGCGTTAAGGTCGCGACGAAATTATTTTCCTTGAGGACGGTGGTCGCCTCGAACACGTCGTTGACCAACATGCGCACGATTCCAAACTCGCTGGTTTCCGCCAAGCTCAGCGCGCGAATATTGACTTTATTGACAGCAAGGACTTCTGTCAATTTGTTCAGCGTGCCAGGCTTATTTTCAAGGAAAACAGAAACTTGATTGACGCTCATTAAAAATCACCTCCGTTAAATTTTTCTGGTGTCGATGACGCGGACAGCTTTGCCCTCGCTACGAGTGATTGTCTTGGGCGCGACGAGCGTAACTTTGGCTTTGATGCCGAGCATGGCGCGTAAGCCGTCCTCCAAAACTTTGCGCCGAGCTTGAACTTCGCCGAGATTATCGGTAAACATATCGGGCGTCATTTCGACTTTGACCTCGAACGTGTCAGTATTGTTGACGCGCCCGACGATGATTTGATAATTCGCCGCGTAGCCGTTGTTCATCAGCACGGTTTCAATCTGGCTGGGGAAGACGTTGACGCCGCGGATAATCAGCATGTCGTCCGAACGTCCCTTAGGTTTGCTCATACGGATATGCGTCCTGCCGCAGGAACATTTTTCGCGGGTGAGCGTGCAGATGTCGCGCGTGCGATAGCGAATCAGCGGAAAAGCTTTTTTGTCCAGCGCGGTGAAAACTAATTCGCCCTGCGTGCCTTCGGGCAAAACTTCGCCGGTGTCAGGGTCGATAATTTCTGCGATAAAATGGTCTTCGTTAATGTGCATGCCGCGCTGTTCGGAGCACTCGAAGGAGACGCCAGGTCCGCTGATTTCCGTCAAGCCGTAAATGTCGTAAGCCTTAATGCCCAAAGTTTTTTCGATGTCGCGGCGCATTTCCTCCGACCAAGCCTCCGCGCCGAAGATACCAATTTTCAGCGGAATATCTTCGGGCTTGTAGCCCATTTCCTTGAGCGTCTCGCCAATGTAAGCGGCGTAGCTGGGCGTGCAACAAAGAATCGTCGCGCTCAAATCCATGATGAACATAATCTGCCGCTCGGTGTTGCCGGAGCTGGTCGGGATAGTCAAGCAGCCGACTTTGTGACTTCCGCCGTCGAGACCGGGACCGCCCGTGAACAGTCCGTAGCCGTAAGAAACTTGGCAGACGTCCTCAGCTGTGCCGCCCGCCGCCACAATCGCGCGCGCCGTGCAGTCTTCCCAAATGTCGATGTCGCCCTGCGTGTAGAAGGCAACGACGCGCTTGCCGGTTGTGCCCGACGTCGATTGAATCCGCACGCAATCTTTCAGCGGCACGGCAAGCAAGCCGTAAGGATACGCCGCCTTTAAGTCCGCCTTTGACAGGAACGGGAGCTTGTGCAAGTCCGCCGCCGATTTGATGTCGTCGGGCGTGACGCCTTTTTCTTCCATCTTCTTGCGATAGTAGGGGACATTCTCCCACACGTAGCGCACCTGCTTGGGCAAAAGTTCATCTTGCAATGCCTTTATCTTTTCAATCGGCATGCACTCGATTTCTTCTTGAAAATAATTTCCCATTCAAACTACCTCTTTCAAACATACTGCCGAAAAAATTTTCGACACTGATAAATTTTCTATTGCAAAAAAAAATCCTGCCAAGCGGCAGAATTAAAATTTTTTCCTGCATGATCAAACTTGCCAAAGATTCAAGCAAGCTGTAAAATATTTTTATTCCCGTCAACCCTCTGTCACAAGGAAAGGGGGTGATTATTGTGGACGGATTCTTCGACGTCGTAAAGATGTTCGTAGCAAACGTTTTCGGACGTTTTGCCTACGACTGGCTCAAAAATTTCTTCAAAAAGAATGATTGAGCCGGAACTGCGTTCTAAGTGACGCAATCCCCCAAAAGGTTTTAGGGAACCTGATGGGGGATTTTTTTGCGTTATTCCTGTCAGATTATTGTGAACGGTCTTCTCATCTAACGCAATAATTATAATCTGTGTGGAAATTTTTTGCAACGATCATGCCGAAAAATTTTTTCCCAGCTCGAATGCTTTTTGATTTATCTCCAAAAATTTTTGCGGGACGTTCGCCTTGAGCGAGTTTTGCCACGCCGTCTCCGCTATGTCAAAGTAATGCGACAGCCGACCGAGCAGAACGATATTAACCGCCTTTTGACTGCCCGCCTGCCGCGCGAGTGTCAAACAGTCCATTGCGTCGATTTTAATTCCCGCCGCGCGAATTTTTTCCACGAGATTTGCGGGATATTCCGCCGCGCCCGTGATGACTGGCATCGGGTCAATCTGCTGTGTGTTCGTGACGATTTGTCCGCCGTCTTTGAGGCAGCTCAACCAACGAGCCGTCTCCAAAATTTCAAACGACACGATAAAATCCGCTTGCCCTTTGTCGACGACGGGCGAATAAACTTTGTCGCCGAAGCGCACGTAAGTTATCACGGAGCCGCCGCGCTGACTCATGCCGTGCACTTCCGAAACTTTT
>JAFPVP010000074.1 GCA_017412925.1 Selenomonadaceae bacterium | reverse complement strand
GGAGGAAGGTCAGAAAATTTTATCGCTCGTCCCGCAAAATTCTTGGCTGTGCGTGCTTGACGTTGCCGGCGCGGCGTTAAGCTCCGAGGACTTCGCTAAAAAAATCGCCGCCTTGACTTTGGACGGCGTGAGCAATTTGACTTTCGCAATCGGAGGGGCGTTCGGCTTGAGCGACGAACTCAGGCGCGCGGCGTCCTTCCGTTTATCTTTGTCCGAAATGACTTTTACTCATCAAATGGCGCGTTTGATTTTAGCCGAGCAAATTTATCGCGCGTTCAAAATCAACCGCCACGAACCCTATCATTGGTGACAGGAGGTGCACACCTTGCCCGAATTGCATTGGGAAGGGAAAAACGAAGCTGTTCGCGCGGCGAAAAATATTCCTGCGCGGCTTCTGGAATTCGATTCGGACTCTAGCGTCGGCGGCGACGATAATTTAATCGTGCAGGGCGACAATCTCGACGCGCTTAACTCTCTTTTGCCTTTTTATCGCGGGCGCGTCAAGTTCGTTTACATTGACCCGCCCTATAACACGCACTCCGCCTTTGAACACTACGACGACAATTTTGAGCACGCCGAGTGGCTCGCCATGATGTATCCGCGCCTCGAACTTCTGCGCGATTTTCTCTCGGACGACGGCGCGATTTTTATTTCTATCAACTTCCGCGACGAGTATCATCATCTGCGTTGCATTTGCGATGAAATTTTCGGCGTGAAAAATTATGTCGGCACGTTGACTTGGGAGTCGTTGACGCAACCGACGAATTCGGGCAGGGCGAAGTTCGGCTTGCAGATAAAAACCGAACCGATTCTTTGTTATCGAAACAACGCCGCAGAAAATATTTTTGAATTGACGCCCGCGCAGAACACGAAAAAATATCCACACCAAGGAAAATTCGGAGCGTGCCGCTTTGAAATTATCGAGAAGTCCGACGCCGGAACTTTCAGCCGCCCAACAATGAAATTTAAAATCCTCGGACAATATCCTCGCGAAGGCAAGCGTTGGCAAATTGGCGAAGAAACTGCGCGGCAACTTGAGGCGGCGGGGCGCGTTGAAATTGTCGACGGCGTTGTTAAGAAAGCGATTTATCCCGAAGACGAAGCCGACAAAATTATTTACAAGCCGTTTTGGTCGCACCTTCGAGCTGAAGACGTTGGCACGGCTCAAAGCGGCAAAGAACTTTTAAATTCGATTATGGGCGAGGCAATCGGTTTCGATACCGTTAAGCCGCCCGCGCTGATTGAAGAATTGATTCGCCACCTTGGAAAAAATTCAATAGTGCTCGACGCCTTCGCGGGCAGCGGCACGACGGCGCACGCAGTGATAAACTTGAACGCCTCCGACGGCGGCGCGCGCAAATTCATCTTGATAGAGGAAAAAGACTATTGCAAGACGATAACGGCGGAGCGCGTGCGGCGGGTCGGCGGCTCGTTCAAATTCTTTCGGGTGGGCGCAAAACTATTCGAGGAGACGGGTGCGCTCAATCCGGCAGTGACGGCGCGGGAGCTTGCGGCGGTCATCTGGTTCAAGTTCACGGGGCAACCGTACACCGCGCAAGAAACTTTGCCGCTGATAGGAATCCACGAGGGCGCGGCGTATTATCTGGCGGACGAGCCGTTGACGAGAAAATTTTTGGCGACGTTGCCGGCTTACGACGGACAGAAAATAATTTTCGCACCGGCAAGCAGATTGAGCGCGGATTTTCTTTCGGCGAACAAAATTATCTTCAAACAGCTGCCGTCAGAAATAAAAGCTTGAAAAATTTTTCCGCGTATAATAAAATTTGTTCGGAATAAATTTTTGAAAATACTCGTTTCGCGGCGATTTGCCGACCATCGATCGCTTAGTCATGTGTCAATCGTCGCGAGGCGATTATTTTTTTTGCAGGAATTTGAATTCTTCGATAGAAAAATGTTCGCGGAGGTGAAAACTTTGGAACTGAAAAATTATCAGCGGGCGACGCTGGAGACCTTGGAAAAATTTTTGAGCGCGGCAAGGATAATCGGAGGTGCGGCGGCGTTCGCGGAAAATAGAAACGCGCCGAGTTATCCGCCCGAATATTTCCCGTTGCCGAAGCTGGAGGACGCGCCGTATATCTGCTTGCGTCTGCCGACGGGCGGCGGAAAAACTTTGCTGGGCGCGTATGCAATTCGATTGGCGGCGGAAAATTTTTTGGCGCGGGAATATCCGTTCGTGCTGTGGCTGGTGCCGACGGACACAATCAGACAACAGACGCTCAAACTTTTGCGCGAGCCGCGAAGTTTTTATCGGCAGGTGTTGGACGCGGCGTTCAAGAGCGCGGTGAAAATTTTTGACGTGACGGAGTTCAGAAACCTGCGCCCGCAAGATTTAATGCAATCGCTGAATATTTTCGTGGCGACGTTCCAATCCTTCCGCGTGAACGACAAAGACGGTCGCAAAGTTTATCAGCCGAACGAATTTTTGGAGCCGTGCTTTAGAGAAATTCCGCAGCAAGAATATTTTTTAATCGGGGAACGCGGCGGCTATAAATCGTTCGGGAATTTAATCGCGTATCTTCGCCCACTGATGATAATCGACGAGGCGCACAATTATTCCAGCGAGTTGAGCTTGGAGATAATGCAAAAGCTCATACCGTCGGCGGTTATCGAGTTGACGGCGACGCCCGCGACAAATTCCAACGTGCTGTATCAAGTGAGCGCGTCGGAGCTGAAGGCGGAAGAGATGATAAAGTTGCCGATAGAGTTGGCGGAAAATCACTCGTGGGAAATGACAATCGACAGCGCGGTACAGAAGCGGACGGCGTTGGAGAAATTGACGTTACGGGAGGCAGAATACATTAGACCGATCGCGCTTTTCCAGGCGGAGAACAAAGACCGCGAGGTTACAGTCGACGTCGTGAGAAAATATTTGATAGACGGCGCGAAAGTTCCCGAAAATCAAATAGCGGTGCAGACGGGCGAGCGGCGCGAATTGGACGGCGTGAATTTATCAGCGCGGGATTGCCCGATACGCTACGTCATCACGGTGCAAGCCCTCAAGGAAGGTTGGGACTGCCCGTTTGCTTACGTGTTCTGTTCGCTGGCGAAAATTCATTCGCCCAAAGACGCGGAGCAACTTTTGGGTCGGGTTTTAAGAATGCCCTACGCCGCGCGCAGAGAGTCGCCCGCCTTGAACAGAGCGTATGCGTTCGTGGCGGTGGAAGATTGGATGTCGGCGGCGAAAAAAATTCGTGACAACTTGTTGGGCATGGGCTTCGAGGACGCAGAGGCGAACGCCGCGCTAAAAATTCAGCCGAAACTTTTTGACGAGCCGCGAACGATAAAAATTTTCACGAGTGAGCCGCCGAGGTTGGGCACGCTGAATTTATTTTTGCAGGGGGCGGCAATCGTGGAGAAAACTTCGGACGGCTACGAGCTGACGTTGGAAAATCTTTCGGCGGCGGACGTGGCGGAAGTCGAGACGAACGCGAACAAAATTTTCAAGGGCAAGGCGGCGCGTGAGGAACTTTTGAAGGCAATTCGTCAAGAAGAATTTATTCCGGCGGAAAAAAATTCACCTGCGGAGCGCGGCGTTAAGTTTGAAATTCCGATGTTGTGCGTGGATTTTGGCGACGGCGCGGAAGTTGTCGAACGCGAAAACTTTTTGCCGACGACGTGGCACTTGACGGGCAATTACGATACGGACTTGCCGAACTTCAGCAGAAACGTCGAGGCGCAAACTTACGAATTCGACGTAGCCGGTCACAAGCTGACGGAAAAATATTTGGGCGACGGCATGGGAAATTTATTTTTCGGCGAGACGAACTGGACGCAAAGCGAGCTGATTGGCTGGTTCGCGGGAAAAATTTTGTCGCCCGATTTAACTTTTGAAGACCTTGCCGAGTTCATTCGCAGGATTTTAAATCGCTTATCGGCGGAGCAAAAAATTCCGCTTGAAGAATTCGTTCGATTGCGTTTTTCCCTGCTGAAAGTTTTGGAGGAGAAAATTAAAAGCTGTCGAGCGGAGGCGTACAAAGCGGGCTGGCAGGAAACTCTTTTCAGCGACGGGAAATCTGTCCGCGTGAAGTCGGACATTACGAAAATTTTTGAGCCGGAAAATTATCCCGCGAAGAGTTTTTACAATGGGCGCGTTCAATTCCAAAAACATTTTTATTCGACGGTCGGCGACATGGACAGCAGCGAGGAAATTTTTTGCGCCCAGCTGATTGACGCGAACCAAAAAGTTGAGACGTGGATACGGAACGTGGACAGCGAGCCGCTTTATTCTTTTTGGTTGCCGACGTACAAAGGAAAATTTTATCCCGATTTTGTCGTCAAGCTGAACGACGGAACGTATGCGGCGATTGAGTATAAGGGCGAAGTTTACAAGACCAACGACGATTCCAAGGAAAAAAATTTGGTTGGCGAGTTGTGGGCGCAGGAAAGCGGCGGGCTGTGCAAATTTTTAATGGCAACAAAAAATTCTGACGGGCGCAGTCTTCAAACGCAGCTCAAAGAAATTTTGCAATAAAAAACGACTGCCTTTGATGACAGCCGTTTTTTTTTATCTATCGACGCGCTTAATGTCCGCGCCGAGGCTTACAAGTTTTTGAACTAAGTTATCGTAGCCGCGGTCGATGTGGTGAATGTATCCAACTTGAGTTTCACCTTCGGCGACGAGAGCCGCCAGCACAATCGCCGCACCTGCGCGGAGGTCAGTCGCCTTGACTTGACAGCCCGTCAATTTTTCCGTGCCTTCGACGACGGAGGTGCGCCCGTCAATTTTAATTCTCGCGCCCATGCGCCGCAGTTCGTCGACGTGCATAAATCGATTTTCAAAAACCGTTTCGGTGACCATGCTCGTGCCCTGCGAAATCGTCAGCATCGCCATAAATTGCGCCTGCATGTCGGTCGGGAAGCCTGGGTAGGGCAAAGTCTTAATGTCGACGGCTTTGGGGCGGCGGTCGCAGATAACGCGAATTCCGTCCACGTCCTCGATAACTTTGACGCCCGCCTCCTTGAGTTTAGCGATAACGGGCTTTAAATGTTCGCTGATTGCGTTGGCAATGTAGACGTCGCCGCGCGTCATTGCGGCGGCTATCATGTAGGTGCCGGCTTCGATTCGGTCGGGAATGATTGTATAGTCGCGGGCGATTAATTTTTTTGCGCCCTCAACTTTGATGACGTTTGTTCCCGCGCCACGAATTTTCGCACCCATGATGTTCAGATAATTTGCCAAGTCGACAATCTCCGGTTCCTGCGCGGGGTTCTCGATAATCGTTTGCCCTTGCGCCATAGACGCCGCCATTAAAATATTTTCCGTCGCGCCGACGCTGGGGAAGTCAAGATAAATTTGCGCGCCCTTCAAACCCTCCGGAGCGACAGCCTCAATGTAGCCGTGCCCGATAGAAATTTTCGCGCCGAGAGCCTCAAAGCCTTTCAAGTGCAAATCAATCGGACGAGTTCCAATCGCGCAACCGCCCGGCAATGAAATTTTCGCCGAACCTAAACGCGCCAGCAAAGGTCCCATTATCAGAAACGACGCCCGCATTCTCCGAACCAAATCATACGGCGCAGTTATATTTTCAATCGACGAAGCATCGACGTAAAGTTTATTATTTTCGGGTTCGTGACGAACTTTAACGCCGAGTGTACGCAAAACTTCGCTGATTGTGCGCACGTCGTCGAGGTTGGGCACTTCGTCCAAACAAGTTTCTCTATCTTGACCGAGGAGCGTCGCCGCAATAACGGGAAGCACAGCATTTTTCGCGCCGCTGATTTTAACGGTGCCGCTCAATCGGTTGCCGCCTTTTATTATCAATCTCTCCAAAATCTCAATCCTCCCCGCTTAAACCTTCTCGACGCTGAGAGTTGTGCGCACGACGTTATCGATTATGTAGTTCGTGTCAACTTTGCTGTCGACTTTCTGGGGGGTCTTGCCTTCTTTTTTGAGCCGAGCCTGTGCGCGTTTAGCTTGCTCGATTTCGCGGCGGATTTGCTTTTCAGTCTTGGGTTCGTTGGAGCCGCCGACTTCGACGACCAGCTGATTATTTTTGCCGGTCTTGAGGAAATCTTTTATCTTGTCTTCGTAACTTTTGTTTGAGTCAGCCGTGATAACTCCCGCGTTCGCCAGAGCCTGATTGACGGGGACGAGTGCGCCGCCGTGAATTTCCAAAGCCAAACTGCCCTGCCGCGCCGTCAAAGGCACAGTGTAGGGCATGATAACTTTTTCGGTCGGCTTGCGGTAGGGTTGCAGTTCGACAGTCAAGTTAATCGTTTCGCCGGGCTTAACTTTTTTCTTGTCGGGGGTGACGGAAACGATTGACGCCGTGCGCCGTTCCGTGTCGAAAGAAATATTCACGTCGACGCCGAAAATATTCGACTCCTCTTTGGTGTTGGAGCAGACGAGATTAAGGGCTTGCATGAGTTCAAGAACCGCAACTTGCCCGACATCCGAGGGATTGTAGAACATATTTTTGCGCGTGAGTTCGCCGCCATCAACGACATTAGTTTTGACGTTAAAATCAACTTCGACGGTGCTTTCCGCGAGCGAATCAGCCATTTTGCTAAGCGCGGTGTAAGCAATCGACGCGCCGAGTTTGGGAACGAGATTTTCATTGTAAGCAATCGTCGCGTTGTAAGTTTCTTCTTTGTTGAGGGCGTTATCGTGGATTGTCACGGTGATTGGCACGACGGCGGGGAAAGTTCCCAAAATGCCGGCGATACCCGATTCGCGGTCTTGATTGACGCGCCCGATAATGTTACCGATACCCGCCAGCTTGACGCCGTTACCATTCGCGCCGCTGACAGAACCGATAACCGAGGCGTCAGTCATGAAATAATTCACGTTGCCGCCATGCGTGAAGGAATGTCCGAACGCCAAAATTTTTTTGCCGTCGACAGCAGTAACCGTGCCCGTCGCGCCCAGCGAAAAATCGCCGTAGATAATCGCCACGCCCAAAGCCGAGCCAGGCTCAAGATTTGCGTTAAGGTCAAGTCCGCGTTCAAGTTTCGTCGGAGCCGTCTGCACCTTATTTAAGCCTAAAGTTTGCCGCAAAAATTTCTCGCCGTTAGCGTCGAAGCCGCGCAGATATAACGCGCTCATTTCCTCGACTTCGGGAGCCTCTTCGACGCCTTCGGATTTGGCGGTGTCTTCGACAGGTTTAGCGGATTCATCTTTGGTCTCGGTCGCGTCGGATTTATTTTCCTCCTCCGCCGCCTTAGCAACTTTAAAACGATTCACTTGCGCCTTGGGGTCGGGCAGTGTCCAAAGTTCAATCATGCTTTCAATCGGCGTGATAAAAACGGTGTACGGATCCATTTCCTTAAGCGTGGAGGCGAGTGCGCCAATCAATTTGCCGTCTATGTAAACGGGGCTGCCGCTCATGCCCTGCAAAATGCCGCCCGTGCGCTTGATGACTTCTCCCGAAGCCTGCGCCATAATCATGCGCTTGGAGCCTTTGCCTTCGTCCGTCAAGCCGATTATGTTCACGTCAAAGTTTTCAATCTTGCCTGAGCCGTCCACGACCGTATAAGCTTTGCCGGTCATGCCGCTGCGCAGTTGGTCAAAGGGTAAAATTTCGGGCATCGCCGAAGTCGTGCGCGGTGCGACCAAAAACATCAGCACGATAATTAAAAATAATTTCGCAAACAATCTTTGCAAGTCTTTCAACTCCATTCGTGAAAGCTTAAAAGTTTTTAATCCTCTTTCAGGGAATAATAAATCATTTTTTCAGAATCGTCAATGTGGCGTTTCCAATTCTGCCGCCGCCAATAAATTCCTTCATGCTACAAAAAAATTCCCCCGACTTTGCGCCGAGGGAAAATTATTTGGAAGAATACTCTGCAGACTTCACCTCGTTAAAAATTTTTCCGTGCAAAGATACGCCGTGAGAAGATTTTTTCCCGCCAGATTGAGTTCGGGATTTTGGAGTTCATTGTAAAAAATTTCTTGCACCCCATAAGGCGGCACACCACGGAAAAGCTCTTTTATCATCGTAAAATGCAGGCGAATGTAAAAGGCTAAAACGTTTTGGCGGAAATTTGGCTCCAAGTCGAGAGTGCTCGTGAAATCGTCAAGCTCAGAAATATTTTTAGTCAAGACGTCGAGCCAATAATAAACGCCTTCAGCGGGAGTGTTGAAGACATGCAAGCCCGCCGACCCTTGACGGTAGCGGTGAATGTTGGTCATGTGAGGAATCCGCACGTAATTTTTTGCCAAGCACAGGCACTTGAAGCAAAACGTCACGTCTTCGGCGCATTTCATCTGCGGGAAGAAAATTTCGTTCGCCAGCAGGAAATCGCGGCGATAAAATTTCCCCCACGGCAGAGTTAAAAATTTATTTGCCATGTCCCGCCGAATCCGTTCGTTGATGTCGAAAGGCTCCAGTGTAGGAACGTCGACGAGCTCCGCCGTTTTCATATTGTGCACGACTTTTAAATTCTTCCCGCTAATTTTGGCATCTCCCTCCACTTGAAAATACTTCTCCGCGTAAACGACATCTGCGTTATAAAATTCAGCGACAGCAAAAAAATTTTCGAGCGCATCCGGCAGAATTACGTCATCGTTGTCAATGAAGGTAACGTATTTGCCCGAAGAATTTTTTATACCGATATTTCTGGGGACGCCTGCTCCGCCTGAATTTTTCTCCGTGGTGAAAATTTTCAAGCGACCGTCGAAGTGCGGCAAAAGTTTTTTCACTTCGGCGACGGAATTATCAGTGGAGCAATCGTCCACAACCAACACTTCATAATCTGTAAATCTG
>JAFPVP010000073.1 GCA_017412925.1 Selenomonadaceae bacterium | reverse complement strand
GTGGCTGTTCATGCCCGCCTCTTTTGCCGTTTGAATATCTTCCGTGAAGGCGTTCGCCGTCATTGCGATTATCGGAATCTGCGCGAGTTTTTTATTGGGGAGTGCGCGGATTTTTTTCGTCGCCTCGTAGCCGTTCATGACGGGCATTTGAACATCCATTAAAATTGCGTCGAATTCGCCGGGCTTACTCGCCGCAATTTTATCGACGGCAATTTTTCCGTTCTCCGCCGTGTCCAGTCCGAAGCCAAATTCCGTGAGAATTAGCGACGCAATTTCGCGGTTGACTTCGTTGTCCTCGACCAGGAGCAATTTTATTTTACTGAAGTCAATCTCGTCCTTCTCGTCGACGATTTGCTCAACTTCCTCCTCGTCGGGCTCGTCGACAATCGGGAAATCGACGCGGACAATAAATTCCGTGCCACGTCCGAGTTCGCTCTCAACGTCAATCGTGCCGCCCATAAGTTCGACGATGCTTTTCGTGATTGACATGCCCAAGCCCGTGCCTTGAATGTTGCTGACGGAGCGGTCGCGTTCGTAGGCGGCGAAAACTTTTTTGGCGAATTCGGGCGTCATGCCCATGCCCGTATCCTTGACGCGCAATTCATAGGAGCCTTTTTCTTCGTTGCCGCCAGTTTGCCGGAGCGTGACGGTCACCGAGCCGCCTTCGGGCGTGAACTTGAACGCATTGCTAATTAAATTCAGCAGGACGCGATTAAGGCGCGGCGTGTCGCACATGACGGTTTTGTTCATGACGTGTTCGACGTTGACGGCGAACTTGAGATTTTTATTTGCCATTTGCGTCGCGAAGAGGTCGCGAACTTCGCCCAACACCTTGACGATATTTGCCTTTTGCGGGTCGAGTTCCATCTTGCCCGATTCAATGCGGCTCATGTCGAGAATATCATTTATCAGCGCGAGCAGGTGATTGTTCGACGCTTCGATTTTGTCGAGATAATCTTTTGTGCGCGGCGGCAGTCCCGGCTCCTTTTTAATCAAATTCGTGTAGCCGATAATGGCGTTCATTGGCGTGCGTATATCGTGGCTCATGTTCGACAGGAAAGTTGACTTCGCCTTATTGCTCTGTTCCGCCTGAACTTTTTCGCGCTCCATATTTTTTTCGCGCTTCATCATCAAGTTGTAAATGTTGAACATGATAAACAGCGCGATTGTTATCAAGCCAATTTGCATTAAGTTATGTTGCGTCAAAGAGTTGCTGACCAATTCCATTTGTCTTTCGAGATAAAATTCCGAGTCGGCTTTTTCGCGCGGAGTGGGCGGCACGCCGTGTTCGTTAAGCTCCTCCGTGTAATATTCTCTCAAGTTGCCTAAAACTGTCTGCGCGGCGTCGCTGGTTGCCTCGCGCACCCAAAGCATCGACGTAAAGAAAATTAAAAACAGCAACGCTATCCAAGAGATTGTCGACTTGCCGAAACGACGTTCCGTGTCGCGCTGGAAAATGTAGCGGAAGAAGACGAAGCCAAGGATACTCCAAAGAATCAGAATCAGATAACTTTCCGTGCTCATTGCGGCGACCGTCCACACATTTGGCACCATGAAGTACAGGAAGAAAATCAGCGACACGACTACGCCGATTATCCCCGTGATTTGCGCTAAACTTTTTCCCATTTGCCGCGCAGTGATAATCGTGACGAGCGAGGTATAAGTGTAATCAATCGTCGCGCCGATTGTGTTCACGTCGACAATCCAAGCAATCGCCGTGCGTCCGAGGAAAGGTATCGGCAAGGAAAGGAGCATGATAAACAAAACGGCGTTCGTAGGAGTATGATTTTCGTTGAGCTTGCCGAACCAGGCGGGGAGCAAATCGTCACGGGTCAGCGCGAAAATTAAACGGCTGGCGGCGATATAATTTCCGACCAAGCCGGTTATGACGCCGCACACGCAAGTTGCCGCCAAAATAATCAAGCCAGTGTCGCCGAGGAAAGCGTGCACCGCGTGAAATGTCGGGAGTCCGTCAAGCCCGTCGAGATTGTCGATGTCTTTTATGTAGTCAAACCAATTCGCGTAGCCCGCCGGCAAATTAGAAATCGCAAGCAACGCAAGGAAAGTATAAGCGACCGCCGCCGCCACGACCGCGCAGAATAAAATCGCGAACGTCTTTTTTATGGAGAACTTGAAACCCTCCGCCGATTGCGAAACCGATTCAAAGCCGGCAAAAGCCCACGGAGCAAGAACGACGATTCCGAAGACCGCCGCAAAGGAGCTGTTGTTGTCGGGCGGGAAGGCGGGCGCAATGTCGAAGGGATTCACGCCGCTAATCAGAACCGCGCCCATGCCAATCATCACGCCGCCGAATAAAATTATCGCCGCGACAGTTTGAACCCAAGCCGCCAATTTGCCGCCGCGCATACAGATAAATCCAAAAACCCAAAGCGCACCAAAACTCAGCAGAGCCTCGCCGAGCCAAACGTCGAAGCCCGCGATTGTATAATGAAAGCCGAACTGAAAAGTATCGCCCAAAAATTTTCTAAAGATGATCGGCAGGGCGGTGGCGTTCGCCCAAGTGATTGCGATATAAACCAGAATCAAAAACCACGAGCTTAAAAAGCCGTGGTCGTAGCCGAGAACTTTTTTAGCGTAGGAATAAGTGCCGCCAGCGTCGGGGTAGCGATTCATCATGAAGTGATAATTGTAGCCGATAATTAGCATGATTATGCCGCCGACAGCCATGCCGAGCGCAGTGCCCAATGGTCCGGCTATCGGCAAAAACGTCGTGCCCGGCATGACGAACGCGCCCCAGCCGACTGCACAGCCGAACGATAATGCCCACACGTTCAGCGGCGATAAGTAAGGTTTTAATTTTGTATTTTCTGCAGTATCCATCAAGGGCACCGCTCTCCTTTGAAGTTTTTCCTTGCAATTATACACGAACGAACGCTAAAGTAAAGTTGACAATTAATTATCTGGCGGGCTGGTCTGAAACGCTACGAAAAAATCTCCCGCCCAATTTAGGACAGGAGACTTTTTTTGTAACGGATTTTTTGACGGTGCCAATTTTTTACTTGAGAACTTTGGTTGCGCCTTCGTTCATTTTGATGAAGTCCATACCTTCGAGCGCGGTCGCTTTGGTTATGTTTTTGCCTGCGGAGTGAGCTGCGGAGATTTTGTCTAAGTTGTCGAAGATAGCCTTGGTGAGTTTTTCGCCGAGAGCCGCGTCGATTTTGTCATTGGCAACGAGGATAGCCATAACGCTGACGGTTTGAACTTCCTGGTCGAAGCCTTGATAAACGCCGGCAGGGACAGTGGTCTTTGTGTAGAAAGGATATTTCTCGGAAAGCTTTTTAATTTGCTCGTCGCCGACGGGCAGGAGACGGATTTTATTTTGGGAAGCAATATCTTGGACGGAAGCAGTAGGATAACCAGCCGTCACGAACGCCGCGTCAACAGTGCCGTCTTTGAGGGCGTAGGAACCTTCAGCGAAGGAAAGGAATTGTTCGTCCACGTCGTCATAAGTGATGCCGTAAGCTTCAAAAATTTGGCGAGCATTAGCCTCCGCGCCCGAACCTGCCGCACCGACTGCTACGCGCTTGCCTTTCAAATCGGTAATAGCTTTGATGCCCGAATCTTCGCGGACGATGAACTGGCAAGTTTCAGGATAGAGCGACGCGATACCGGTGAGATTTTCGATCTTGCCGCCATCTTTGAACATTTCCTCGCCATTGACGGCGTAATAGGTTATATCGTTCTGGACGATTGCAAGTTCAACCTGCTTGTCCTTGAGCATGTTGATATTTGCGACGGACGCGCCGGTCGATTGTGCGCTGGCGTTCATGCCGCTTTTGTTAAGAACTTCGGCAATAGCTCCGCCGATTGGATAATAAGTGCCCGCCGTGCCGCCCGTGGCTATGTTAATGAACTGTTCCTTTTCGCCACTGCCGCCGCAACCTGCGACGCCCACCGCCAATGCCAAAGCACAGACGGCAGTCACGACTTTTTTAAAAATTTTAGGCAACCTCATTTTGAAACACTCCTCTCAAAGCTGGGGAAATTTTTTTCCTGTGAATTATATCATACCTGCCGCCGCCACGACAAGATTGACGAAAAATAATCTATCGATTAAGCTACGGTTAAGATTGAACGAATAAACTTTCGACGAGGTGATTGACGATGAAAAAATTTTGGTTGAGCGTCGCGGCAATATTTTTGGTCGCGGCAATGAGCGTTGCAGATGTTTCAGCGGCGCAAAAAATTATAGTCGTAAACGAAGCCCCGCAACAGAATCTAAAGGTGAACATAAAAGAATTTCCAATGGAAGTGTTGCGGCTGGTCAACAAGGAGCGGGCAAAAGTCGGCGCGGTGCCTTTGGCGTTTGCAAAAGATTTGGCGGCGAGCGCGTATGTTCGGGCAGTGGAGTTGCCGACGAAATTTTCACACACGCGACCGAACGGCTCGAAATGTTTTACGGCGATGCCCAATCGCGGACACATTCTCGGCGAAAATTTGGCGGGCGGACAGACTACGCCCAAGCAAGTCGTGCAAGCGTGGATGGATTCGCCAACTCACCGCGACAACATTTTAAATCCGAAGTTCCACGAGCTAGGCGTCGTCTACTACTATCAAGCCAATTCAAAATACAAGCATTATTGGGTTCAGCACTTCCGCGGCTAGAGTAGCAATGTTCCGTAAAGTATCGTAATTTTTTTATCTCTACCAGCCGATACTGGAATAAATTAAATCGGCATCGATTTTCACGCGCAACACTTCTTCTGTTTGTCCGTCAAACTTAAGCCAAAATTGGCGTTTAACTCCGTCAAGGTCTAATTCGATAAAGCCGTGCGTGTCAACTGTCCCATCTTTATTTACACGTTCACCGTATTGCGTAGGCCATGAATCGGTAACATAATGCCCTGTTATTTTCTCTATGGCATATTTTGATTTCAACGCGAATCGTGCGCCTGAATTTTTCTCTTGCTCAACGGATGTCGTAGATGTTGATTCTTTTTTCGACGGTGCTCCAGACCAAAGGAATATCAACCCTACGGCTACTAAAACTATCGCTACACCTTTTATAAGCCGCAATCTCTGCTTTGCCTCTAATTGTTCCTTTGGTAAAAGTCTGTCCTCAGCATCCATGAAAAGCATCTTCAATTTAAATCTGGACAAGTCAGCGGAATTTTTACCATTGGCGTCTCTTACTTTAAATATGACTCCACTTGATGTGTAATAAAGTTTCCCTCCAAAGTCGTAAATCCCGCCTTCGTCGTTTGTTACTCCGACTTTTCGGGATAAATTTTGCAACTTTTCAATCGTTACATTTAAAAGCCTAGCTACGGTATGGTCGGGAATTGCCACTTGACCGCGCACAGTGACGAAATCCGTTACGGAAAGTTGATTCATTAAAATTCCCCCAAAAATTTATTTTTCGCGACAGAGCCTTTCTTCAAATAGAATTTATAGAATTGCGCCTTGAAGATGTCGGCGTCGTCGAGCGGGCGACCACGGTCATTGAGCGTCGTGAAAATTCTAAGCGCGGTGTTTTGCGAGTCGGCTTCAATCGGAAGGAGCACGCAGCTATTTAAAATCCTTCGCACAAGATAAAGCAAGTAGCCAAGCTTTTCATTGTTTAGGTCGGCAACCCACCTTTGAATCAGTCGATATGACTTCGTACTTGAGCTTGAGACTTTCTTTGTCGGGCTTATCGTCTTCGTCTGTGAGCCAAAGACATTGTTCATAAATGTCAAAATCGTCCCCATGAAGTAGGGTTCTTCGTCTTTGTCAATTAGCCATGAAAATTTCTCCTTACAAGTCGAGGGCGAGGATTTTTGCCGTGATGTCGTCGAGTTGCGCGGCGGTCGGAATGTTGGCGACGCGGATTTTGTCTAGGAGAATTTCACAGCCCGCCGCCTTGAGTTCGTCTTCAACGTAGCCGATACTTTGCCCGCCCCAACCGTAGCTGCCGAACGCGAACGCCTTGTGATTGACGGGGCGCAAGCCCTTTAAGTAGCAAAGGAACGCGGCAATCTTCGGCATCATCTGATTGTTAATCGTGGGCGAGCCGACGGCAAGATATTTGCTCGTGAAAATATCCGTGACGATGTCGCTGAGCGGCGTCTTTTTTATGTCGTAAAACGCGGCGGGAATTTTTTTCGCGGCAAAAGCTTCCGTAATCGTCCGCGCTAAAATTTCCGTCGAATGCCACATTGAATCGAAGACAACAACCGCCCGTTCCGAAACTTCGCCCGCGCTCCACGACTTGTAGCAGTCCAAAATTTTATCGATGTGCGTGCGCCAAATGACGCCGTGACCCGTGGCAATCATTTTAATTTCCAAGCC
>JAFPVP010000006.1 GCA_017412925.1 Selenomonadaceae bacterium | reverse complement strand
GTCATGAACGGCTACGAGGCGACGAAAAAAATCCGCGCACTCCCCAATAAAAAACTCGCGCAGATTCCGATAATCGCAATGACGGCGAACGCCTTCACGGAAGATATTCAAACGGCAAAAGAGGCGGGCATGAACAGCCACATTGCCAAGCCGCTCGATATAGAAAAAATGATTGAAACACTAACGGAGGTCTTGTCATGAAAAAAATTTTATCCGCGTTGATGATTCTAATCGTTGCGCTGTGTGCGGGTTGCGGCGAAAAAATTACCTACAAACACCTGTCGCAAGAAGAAGCAACTAAGATGATGGCGGACACACCCGACGCGATTATCCTTGACGCGAGGACGCGCGACGAATACGAGAAGAAACATATTCCTGGCGCAATTTTAATTCCGCTTGAGGACTTACGTAAAAATGAATTCGCTAAAATTCCCGACAAAAACGCGACGATTTTAATCTACTGCTGGACGGGACGCCGTGCGCAAGATTCAGCTGATGTTCTGGTCAAAAATGGTTACAAGAACGTTTACGAATTCGGCGGACTGGCTGATTGGAACGGACCGCTTGAGGGCGGCGATATTGACGGCTACAAGTACATAACTCAAGACGAAGCAGTAAAAATGTTGGCGGAGGATCCGAGCGCGGTTCTGGTTGATTGTCGTTTCCCGAAAGATTACGAGGCGCGACATATCACGGGCGCAATTCATGTGCCGCTGGAAGCTGTTGTTGCGGAAAATTTTGAGCAGATACCCGACAAAAACGCGACGCTCATCACCTACTGCGGCGACGGAAACCGCGGACGGAAAACGGCAAAGGCTCTTGTCGAAAAAGGCTACACGAAAGTTTACACCATGGGCGGCATTATCGAATGGACGGGCGATGTCGAAGGCGCGGACGTAAAAGCTCAATAAAAAAATTCAGCCGGAAGATTTCTCCTCCGGCTTTTTTGTTGCGTAAAATTATTTTATTCTTCGGCACGCGGCGTTAAGTCTGCGGCTTTTAATTTTCCAAGCTTTTTACGCTCCGCAAATTCAGCCGTCGCCAGAGAGTCGCTATCGAATGGACGGGCGATGTTGAAGGCGCGGACGTAAAAGCCCAATAAAAAATTCAGCCGGAAGATTTCTCCTCCGGCTTTTTTGTTGCGGAAAATTATTTTATTCTTCAGCACGCGGCGTCAAGTCTGCGGCTTTTAATTTTCCAAGCTTTTTACGCTCTGCAAATTCAGCCGTCGCCGTGAACAGCGCGTCGCTCGAAGAATTCAACGCCGTCTCGCACGAATCTTGCAACACGCCGATGATAAATCCGACGCCGACGACCTGCATTGCAATATCGTTGTCAATGCCGAAACTCGAACACGCCACGGGAATCAAAAGTAGCGAGCCGCCCGCCACGCCCGACGCGCCGCAAGCTCCGACCGTCGAAATTATGCAAAGCAAAAGAGCCGTCGGCATGTCAACTGAAATTCCGAGCGTGTGCGCCGCCGCCAAACTCAAAACCGCTATCGTTATCGACGCGCCCGCCATATTTATAGTCGCGCCCAACGGAATTGAAATCGAATATAAATCTTCGTTAAGTCCCAAACGCTTGCAAAGGCTCATGTTCACCGGAATATTTGCCGCGCTCGACCGCGTGAAGAAGGCGTAAATGCCGCTCTCGCGGAGCGTCGCCAAAACCAGCGGGTACGGATTCATTCCGATTTTAAAGAAGACGATTATCGGGTTCATGATTAACGCCACGGAGAAGAACGCGCCCAAAAGCACCGCCAAAAGTTTCGCGTAGCCCAAAAGTGCGTCGACGCCGCTGGTTGCTATCGCGTCGGCAACCAAGCCCATGATACCGAACGGCGCGAAACGAATCACCCACTGCACGACCTTTGTAACTGCCTTTGCCAAATCGCTCAAGACGTTGTGGAGTTCTTCGCCCGCATGACGGAACGCTAAGCCCATTATCACGCCCCAAGCAAGAATTCCGATATAATTTGCCGTCGTCAGCGCGTGTATCGGGTTGTCGACGACGTTCATTATGACATTCTGTAAAACTTCAATGATTCCACCCGGCGGCGAAATTGTCGTGTCAGCGTCGAGTTGCAATTTTAAAGTCGTCGGGAATAAAAATGACGCCGTGACCGCCACCAACGACGCCAAAAAAGTTCCGATGACGTAGAGTTGGATTATCGGTTTCATTGTCGCGTTCGATTCCGATTTCTGGCTCATGGCGTTCATTACCAGCACGAAAACCAAAATCGGCGCGACGCCCTTTAATGCGCTGACGAAGAGCTTGCCGAAAACCGCAATGACCGGAACCACGACCGGCACGAACAACGCCAGCACAATTCCAATCACCAATCCGACGGCGATTAATTTTATCAGAGCCGTTTCGCCGTAGACCTTTGTAACTTTGGATAACAATTTACACCCTCCTTATTTTTTCTTGAGCGCATTATACAACCGAATCAGCGAACACGCAAATAAATTTGCCGCGACGTTATTCATTGCAAAAAACTTTTCAAGCAAATATAATCGTTGCAAAAACTTACGAGGCGACGATTATGCACAAAATTTTGGAAGAGAGTCTGCGCGACGAAATGATTCGTGCGGCGGCAAAAAATTTTTCAAAGCGCGGCGAATTTCTAATTTACGGGCTGGCAGGTTCGCAGAAAGTTTTGCCGGTGGCGGCGGCTTACGAGCTGAATCCGCGCCCGATGATAATTTTGGTTAGCGACAGGGAAAAAATTTCGACGTGGCGCAACGACTTGGAAGAATTTTTACCGGAGACGGAGATTTTAGAACTGCCCGAACTCGATTTAGTCGACGTGCAAGCCTCAACCGTCGGAATCGAACGCCTTGCAATGCGTTTAGAAATTATTTCAAGACTTTTACGCGGCGAAAAGCTGATATTATTGGCGTCGACAGTCGCGGCGGTAAAAAAAGATTTTTCGCGGCAAGATTATCTTAAATTTCAAATTCAAATTGACGTCGGACAAAAAATTTCGCTCGAAAAATTTATAATTAAGCTTAATG
>JAFPVP010000072.1 GCA_017412925.1 Selenomonadaceae bacterium | reverse complement strand
GTCGGATTGTTGCGCATCGACGCCGTGAAGCGTAAAACTCTTTTCATATGCCCCGAAATGTTTCAAAGTAACCTTGCCGACCTTGTCTGTTGTGAATTCGTAAGTCATATTCATCACCTCGACGCTATTTTACTTGACAGCTAATAAAAAATCAAGTAAAATTATCACGAGGTGATTGTTATGAATCAAGGTAATGATAAATTCATTTGTCCACATTGTAATTCTAGTAATATCGGAAAATGTAGTGTGATTTATAAAAATGGCGTAACAAAACATCATTATACATCAGAAATAAGCGGAACAGTGGGTAACGACATTTTTAACCAACAATATTTTTCTGGGGATATGGAAACTACAGGAATTTCTAAAACACAACTTGCAAGCCTTGTTTCTCCTCCCAAAAAAACAAGTGATATTACAATACCTGGTATTATTGGTGGTCTAGTATTTTTAGGAATGATTTTTCCTACATTAGCTCTTGTTTTTATAGTAATTGATAAAGGTATTACTGGATTAATGGATTTTTTCATAAATAAACCATCGAAGATTATTGATTATGTAGGAGCTATAGTAATTATGTATTTTTGTAGTAAATATCAATCAAAACGTACAGATGAAATTGATAAATCATATTCACAAAGATATAGAGATTGGTGTGATTCTTATTTTTGCTTTAGATGCGGTAATATGTTTGTCATTCGTTAATGAACTAAATTTTTTATATGAAAAGCCCTTCGGCGCACGGTCGGAGGGTTTTTCGTTGACTTCGCAAAAAAAAATCAACTAAACTCTGTAACGAACTCGGATTTTTAGCGTATAAGGTGCAGAAAACTATTTAAGGAGGAAATAATAATGAAAAAAGCATTTTCGATAGTGATGGCATTGGTAATAGCAATATTTATAAGCGGGAAAGCGTCAGCGGCAGATTGGGCGGTAATAGAGAGCGTAGAAGGTGGCGACGAAGGAAAAATTATAACGTCAATCGATAAAGATTCGATAAAACGCGGCACCGACTCGGAAAAATTCCCGAAATTCAACCGAACAGACGGCTTTAGCGCGATAATGAAGATAGAAATTCAATCAACAAAGTTTAAAATGAGTGATTCAGTATTTCTGGTTAGCTTTTATGAGGAAAACGGCGAGAGAATGTATTACATACTAGACGATTACAGCGAAGACACGGATTATCAGATTAAAGAAAGCGAAATTACTCCAGGAAATGTAGATGGAAGCGGTAGAGTATGGCCAATAGCTTGGCGTTTTATCGAAAATAATTTGAAATGACATTTTGCAAGCAAAAAAGCCCTTCGGCGCGATTGTCGGAGGGTTTTTTGTTTGACGGAGATAAAATTTTTTGCTAAAATTTATTCGAGGTGATAAAAATGGCAGAAATGATAAATTTTGCGATTGATAGTAGAGATGTAAAGACATTTGAAGAAAAAACAGGGTTGAAATTTGTTGACGGAATGAAATTGTTAATGGATAATCTAAAATATGGCGGGAAATTGGGACTCGATCCATTTTGGAGTGAAGAGAATCAAAAACATCTTGAAAAATCGATTAATGAGTTTAAAGAAGGCAAAGTAGTCTCGTTCAGCGCGGAAGAATGGGAGAAAATCATCAATGCACAAGCAATTCAGTGATAGAGGCTTTGAAGATTATATTTATTGGCAAATGCAAGACAAAAAAAACGTTGAAACGGATAAATAATTTGCTTCAAGACATAGACAGAAACGGTTACAACTGTAAAGGCAAGCCAGAGCCGTTAAAAGGAAATTATTCTGGTTGGTGGAGCGTCCGAATTGATGAAAAGAACCGTTTGATATTCAAAATCGAGAATGAAGTAATAGAAATCGCACAATGCAGAACACATTACAACGATAAATAAAAAAAAGCCCTTCGGCGTGATTGTCGGAGGGTTTTTCGTTTGCAAAAAAAAAATTCCCGCCGCTTTGACGGGGAAAATACGTTTTTAAGCTCAAAAAATATCTGCAAGGACAATAGTTTGGTCGCGATTTGCGCCGACGCTGACAATTCCGAGCGAAATTCCTGTAACTTCAGCCATACGCTCCAAATATTTGCGAGCATTGGCGGGCAAATCTTCATAGCGGCGAATTTTTGAAATATCGGACTTCCAACCGGCAAAAGTTTCGTAAACGGGCTCGACTTGCGCCAAAATCTTTAACGAGGCGGGAATTTCGTTAATAATTTTGCCGTCGATTTTGTAAGCGGTGCACATTTTAATTTCGTCGAAGTCGTCGAGAATATCAAGGCGCGTGACGGCCATAAAATCGGTTCCGGAGAGTTTTCCAGCGTATTTAACGACGCAAGCGTCAAGCCAACCGGTTCTGCGTGGTCTTCCGGTGACAGTTCCGAATTCGTGACCGGCATTGCGGAGTTTTTCGCCGATTTCGTTGAGTTGTTCGGTCGGGAAAGGACCTTCGCCGACGCGAGTGCAGTAAGCTTTGACGACGCCGACGACTTTATCGATTTTTTTAGGAGAAATGCCCGCGCCAATGCCGACGCCGCCTGAAATCGGGTGACTGGACGTAACATAGGGGTAAGTTCCGTAATCGATGTCAAGCATAGTGGCCTGCGCGCCCTCGAAGAGGATTTTTTTACCGGAATCGACTTGATCGTTGAGCAAAGTTATCGTATCGCAGACGAACGGGCGAATTTTATCGGCGTAGGCTTGATATTCGCGAATAATTTCATTTTCGTCAAGCGGCGCGTGATTGTAGACGTTTTGCAGAATCAAATTCTTGATTCCGATGAGGTTTTTAACTTTTTGGGCGAATTCTTCGCGATCGATGAGGTCGCAAACGCGAATACCGATTCTGTCCGCTTTATCGATGTAACAAGGGCCAATTCCGCGTTTAGTCGTGCCGATTTTGCCCGCGCCGCGCAGATTTTCGTTGAGTTCGTCGAAAAGTTTATGCCAAGGCATGACGACATGGGCGCGATTGGAAATTTTGATGTTCGACGTGTCGACGCCGCGCTTTTGCATGTTTTCGAGCTCTTCAAGCAGACATTGCGGGTCTAAAACGACGCCATTGCCGATAACGCAGGTAGTACCCTTGTACAAAATGCCCGACGGCAGGAGCCGGAGCTTATATTCTTCACCGCCGACGGAAACAGTGTGTCCGGCGTTGCTACCGCCCTGAAATCTTACAACCGTGTCAGCCTGTTGCGCCAAATAGTCGACGATTTTGCCTTTGCCCTCGTCGCCCCACTGCGCACCGCTAATTACCACCGTTGACATTTTCCGAATCACTCCTTACCGATTTTCGTTGACGTATTTGCGCATGAATTTAATTGTGTTGTCGCTGATGACGTTGTCTTTTTTCTCGTAGTTGATAATGCGGAAGAGCATTCCGACGCGCTCGATAATGGGTTTATTGCGCGTGCGGAAGGTTTCGCCGTTGATCGTGAGATCGACGCTGTCAACGGAGCGCATACGATAGGAAACGCCGAGCAAATCTCTGCCTTCTGTGCCGTCGGGCAACAATTCCTTGATGATGTAGCGATATTCCATGTCGCCGACGGCGGTCGTCCACGTCAATTCGCGGTTCAAAGCCTGGTGCGTCAAAACTCCGATGTACTCGCGAATAATTTCATGAGTTCTGGTGTTCATAATGAAGCCTCCTTGAGTTTTTTATCTTTAAGTTCAATCTCCGCCGCCATTTTTTGACGATAAGCGGAAATTTTTTCGGCAAGTGCGTTATTTTGAAGCGAAAGTATTTCTACGGCGAAGATTGCGGCATTTTTCGCGCCGTTTACAGCCATAGTCGCGACGGGGACGCCGCCGGGCATTTGCACGGTGCTTAAAAGCGCGTCGAGACCTTTGAACGGCTCGGAATTAATCGGGACGCCGATAACCGGTTTAGTAGTTAAACTTGCGACAACGCCCGCAAGGTGAGCAGCCATGCCCGCCGCCGCTATGAAAATCTGCGCGGACGAATTTTTAACAAAGTCGTGAACTTTTTGCGGGGTGCGGTGCGCCGAAGCGACAGTCAGCTCCGTGTCGACGGAAAAATCTTTCAAAATGTCGACTGTCGCCTTCATGACGCCCCAATCGCTGTCGCTACCCATAATTATTGCAACTTTCATTGTAACTTCCTTTCTATTTTATCTTAACTGCAACCTGCTGAAAATTCGTGCGGGCGATGTAATCAAACTCAAAACCTTTCTTCGCGACAAGCTCCATAAAAGCTTTATGTTCGCCCTCTTGCCAGCCAGGGTAATTTAAATAATCGTCGAAGGCGATAACCGTGCCCGAAACGATTTGATTCTTCAGGTTGTCGAAAATTGTTTTTGTCGAGGAGTAGAGGTTGCAATCCACGTGAATGAATGCGCACGGTTCAGGGTGAGCCTTGACGAAGTCGGGCAAAGTTTCATTGAACCAGCCTTTTATAAGCCGAACGTTTGAATTTAACTGTGGCATCTTTCCGTTTACGTTAAATGCTCCTTTTCTTGAATCATATCGCCAATCTTCCGGCAAACCCTCGAAACTGTCGAAACCGTAAATAATTTTGTCGGGCACTGTCGATGAGGTAAAATTTATGCTGTTGCCTGTGTAAACTCCGAATTCCAAATACCCCCCCCCCCGATACATCTGCTTTATCGAGGACGTAGCGGAAATAATCGCCCCAGTTGTCAAAGGCGGTAACTTTCGGCATGTGTTTGATTATAAATTCAGCGGATTGCGCGGCGGTCACTCGCGTCAAGTGAATTTTTAAGTCGTCGTGAAGATTACCGCCGCCAAAATATCCGATTGCCTGATACAAATTTTTTTGCTGATTAGCAATCTCTTTGCCGATAGAAATAACCTGCTCAAACAAAATTTTGTTCTGCTTGACCAGCTCGTTGTGAAGGGCGATGTTTTCGTTGCGCAGGTCGTCAACTTCTTTGCGCAAGGTTTGAATTTCATTTTCTGTCGTGTTCAAGTCAAAGTCTCCTTAAATGTCTCCGCGCTCAATCGCCAGCCGTGCCTCGTTCAAGTTCGGGAAGACAGCCGCGCAGAGTTTTTTAATTTCCTCCGTCGGCTGAACTTGGTCGGGAATCATGACAGCAACGCCACCCGCCGCCGCCGCGCTCCGAATTCCGTTTAAGCTATCCTCAAAAATGTAGCAATCGCCGGACGGAAGGTTTAAATTCTTGGCGGCAAGCAGGAAAATATCGGGCGCAGGCTTGCCGTGCAAAACCAAATCGCCGCCCACGACGACTTCAAAATAGCCGCGCAGATTTGCACGCACCAAATTTTTTTCGATAGTCGCGACGGGAGCAGAACTCGCCACAGCCATTTTAACGCCCGCCGCTTTGAAGAATTCCAAAATTTCTTTGACGCCCGTCATCAGCTCCAAATTTTTTTCGGAAGCGGCACGAACTTCAACCAGCACGCGCTCAAGGTAAGCCTCAACGTCGATGTTCGGATAAAATCTCCTGATGATTCTATAAGAAGCCTCGCCGAGATTCGAGCCGCTAATCGCCGTCGGCAAGTCGTAATTTTTTTCCTCGCCGAATTCTTCTGCAACGTCAAGCCACGCCTGCCGATAAAGTTTCTCCGTGTCAAAGAGCGTGCCGTCCATGTCGAAAATCGCTCCGCGTTTCATAAGCAAGTCACCTCGAACGAATAATAACAAATTCCATTTTGCGCTGTCAATGAAGAAAAATTTTTCTGTTTTAGCCGCGAAGTGATATTTGCAATTCTGAAAATTTGTGCTATCATTGGCAGGGAAATTTTTTCAGCGAAAGATTCGGCAGGAGGGGATTCGGATATGCTAAAAAGTATCGCAGTAATGACCAGCGGCGGCGACAGCCCCGGTATGAACGCGGCAGTTCGTGCAGTCACGCGCACGGCACTCCACCACGGCGTTAGGGTTTGGGGAATTCGCGGCGGCTATCACGGCATGCTCGATGAGGAAATGTTCGAGATGCAGTCCAAGGACGTCAGCGACATCATTCAGCGCGGCGGCACCTTTTTGGGGACGGCTCGTTGCAAACGTTTCGCTACGCCCGAAGGACGTCAGCTCGGCTATAAAAATTTGGTCGACAGGGGCATTCAAGGCTTGGTAGTAGTCGGCGGCGACGGTTCTCTGCGCGGCGCGTCGATTCTCAGTCAGGAAACGGGGATTCCGATTGTCGGTCTGCCCGGCACGATTGACAACGACGTTTGGGGCTCGGAATATACAATTGGTTGCGACACCGCCGCCAACACGATAATCGACGCGATTAACAAATTGCGCGATACTGCCTCGGCGCACCGCAGGACGATTGTCCTTGAGGTTATGGGGCGCAACAGCGGTTGGCTCGCCATGGTCTCCGGCATTTCGGGCGGCGCGGAATATATTCTCGTGCCCGAAGAAGAATACGACTTGGACGAAATGTGCGACGAGATGAAGAAGGCTTACGACGCGGGCAAACGCTATTGTCTGGTCGTCGTGGCTGAAGGCGCGGGCAAAGGTCACGAAATCGGCAAAATCATCGCGGAAAAGACGGGGCTTGATACTCGCGTTTCCAAACTCGGTCACATTCAGCGCGGCGGCTCGCCCACAGTTATTGACCGCGTCAACGCCAGCCGGCTCGGCGAACACGCAGCACTTGCAATTATCTCCGGCTTGAGCGATATTGTCTTTGGATTTAATCGCGGGCACGTCGTCTCGATTAATTTGCACGACGCCGTTAATAATAAGAAGCGGCTCAATCCTGAATTCATGCGCTTGGCTCGTGTGCTTGCGTAATAAATTTTTTGTTCGACATAAAAATTCCTCTCGAAGTTCGGGAGGGATTTTTTTTGCGCTAAAATTAATATTGCAAAGTGTAAAAAGTATGATAGAATAATTCAGCTTAGCGCAGGCAAAATTTTCAAAAGTAAGAAGGGAGCAACCCTAAATATGTTTGGTGGTTTATTTGGAGGCTTTTCGCACGACATGGGAATTGACCTGGGAACGGCAAATACTCTCGTGCACGTCAAAGGTCGTGGGATTGTCCTGCGTGAACCTTCCGTCGTAGCGATAAAAAATGATACGGGCGAAGTGCTTGCCGTCGGTGAGGAAGCTAAAAACATGATAGGACGCACGCCCGGAAATATAATTGCGATTCGCCCGCTAAAGGACGGCGTAATTGCCGATTTCGACGTGACGCAAGCGATGCTCAGATATTTTATCCGCAAGGCAATGAATTCCAAATCGTTCGTGCGCCCGCGAGTTGTGGTCGGCGTTCCTTCGGGCGTCACGGAAGTTGAGAAACGTGCAGTTATCGACGCGGCGACGCAGGCAGGAGCGCGCGAGGCTTATTTGATTGAAGAACCCATGGCGGCGGCAATCGGCGCGGGACTTCCCGTAGAGGAGGCGACTGGCAACATGGTCGTCGACATAGGCGGCGGCACCACAGAAATTGCGGTTATATCTTTGGGCGGCATCGTCGTCAGCAAATCGATTCGCGTCGGCGGCGACGAAATGGACTCCTCGATTATCCAATACATTCGCCGCATTTACAGCCTTATGATTGGCGAGCGCACTGCCGAGGAAATCAAAATTAAAATCGGCACCGCAATAATCACGCCCAGCAGCGATAAGACAATGCAAATTCGCGGGCGGGATTTATTGAGCGGCTTGCCGAAAACTGTAGAGGTTAAGTCAAGCGAGATTCGCGACGCGCTGGCTGACCCGATTTTTAAAATCGTCGATTCTGTCAAGGGCACGCTCGAACGGACACCGCCCGAACTCGCCGCCGATATTATGGATCACGGAATCATGATGACAGGTGGCGGAGCATTGCTTGACAATCTCGACAAGCTGATTTCAAAGGAAACGGGAATGCCCGTAATAATCGCCGACGACGCGCTGAGCTGTGTGGGCGAGGGCACGGGCAAATCACTTGAGAATATGAATTTGCTTAAGCGGGTCGTCATGACTTCCAAAAAGCTGAGACAATGAGCAACAAAGTTCGCAAAGAAAAACCAACCGGAAAAAAAATTATCGCGCTGATTGTTGTTTTTATCAGCGTGTTTTGTTGTGTATTCTTCGCGGCGCGCGGCAAGTTCAATACCACCGCCACGAACGGCGCGGCTATGATGCTGGTCGCGCCCTTCCAACGAGCGTTCTCTTGGGCGGGCAGTCAGCTCACCTTTATAAAGGACAGCGTCACGGAAATTTCCCATCTCCACGAGCAGAATAAAAAGTTGCGCGAGGAAGTCGAACTTTTGCGGGCGCAGAATTTGACGGCGTCGGAATATGCTTCGGAAAATCAGCGGCTTAGAAATTTGTTGGGCTATAAGCAAGCGGCAGTTCAATTCGATTTGGTGGCGGCAAGTGTCATCGGGCGCGAATCGGCGTCTTGGTCGAGCGTGATTGTAATTAACCGCGGCACAATCGACGGCGTGGCAAACAATATGGCAGTCGTGACGGAGCTGGGCTTAGTCGGGCACGTCATGGAGGCGGGCGTGAATTCGGCGAAAGTTCAGCTGTTGATTGACCCGCGCTCATCTGTCGGCACGTTGATTCAGCGTCCAGAGTCGCGCGTTGCGGGCATTGTCGAGGGCGATTCTAAAAATCCCAGCCACCCAAAAATGGTGAATATCCCGAAGGATTCTGACGTTAAGGTTGAGGATATGGTCGTCACGTCGGGCTTTGGCGGCGTCTACCCGAAAGGGCTTGTCGTCGGCAAAATTATCGATATTCACAACGAGGAAGGCGGCTTGCTCCAATACGGCGTGATTGAAACTTCCGTAGACTTCCAAAAGCTGGAGGACGTGGCAGTAATCGTGGCGTCGCGGGAGGCTCCTCCTGAACCGATTCAGCCGCCGCCGCAAACGCCCGGCACTGAAACTGACCCTCACGAGACGGCAGAAAAACTTCAACAGGCGCAACAGCAAATTCTTGACGCGCAACAACAAGTACAGGACGCACAGCAGCAACAACTTCAAGAAGCGGGCTACGTCGTCGAGGAGGGCGGGCAATGAGAATTATCGGGCTGTGGGCAATGGTTCTGGTCTTGCTTTACGCCCTGCAGACGTCGCTTTTGACTTTTATAAATTTCGACGGCTTCAGCGCAAATTTAATGTTGTTGCTGACGGTCTCGGTTGCATTTCTGCGCGGGCACGAAAAAGGCGCGTTTTTCGGATTCATGGCGGGGCTATTGCAGGACGCGACGACGGGCAGTTACTTCGGCTTGGCGACGTTCAGCTACATGACGATAGGGCTTATCTTCGGGAAATTCTCCGTCAATCTTTTCCGCGACCAATCGCTTTTGCCCGTGATAAGTTCAATTCCCGCGCTGGTGATTCACTTCGCGATAACGATAGCTTTTTTATTTTTGCTGGGGTGGCAAATCGACTTGATAAGATTTTTAAAGTTCGACTTTTGGCCGACGGCGATAATGCAAGTCGTGCTCGCCTACCCTGTGCACAGATTGGTTTTGTCTCTGAATGAATTATCTAAAAGACGTTAGGAGGAAAAAATTTTGAAGATAAGCGAACAGGATATTAAAACGGTGGCGAGTTTGTCGCGGCTGAGGATTCGCGAGGAGGAAAAAGACGACGTGCTCTTTCAGCTGAACAAAATTTTGACGTACGTGGAGAATTTGCAGGCACTCGACACCGCGAACGTTGAGCCGACGACTTACGCACTGCCCATGCAAAATGTTTTTCGCGCAGATGTCGTCAAGCCGTCGTTGGAGCGCGAGCTTGCCCTGTCGAACGCGCCGCTTAAGGAGGACGGATACTTTAAAGTACCGAGAGTTTTGGAAGCTTGAGATTTAAATGTTTTAATGAAGTTTTCGGAGGTTTGTATCATGAAAAAGTTTTTAGGCACAATGTTTTTGGCGGGTACGATTCTTTTCAACACGGCGACGACTTCCGCCGCACCCGCGCGGGACAAGGAAACAATTTATCAAGTTGCGTTGCTCCAGTCGTTGGCTCTTGGCTACTTCGACGGCTCAATCACCGTTAAGGATTTAAAAACGCACGGCGACACGGGCATTGGCACTTTCGAGGGGCTTGATGGCGAGATGATTGTCCTTGACGGCGTCGTTTACCGCGCTAATCAAAACTGCCGCGTAAACGTCATGGGCGACAAGGAAACCGTCCCGTTCTCGAACGTCACGTTCTTTGAGAAAGATTTTTCCGTCAAGCTCCGCAACCTCACCGACAAAAGCGCGTTTGAAAGTGCTTTGAATGCGCAAGTCGACAAGCACGGGATAAATAGTTTCTACATGGTCAAGCTTCACGGCAACTTTAACGAAATTCTTATCCGTAGCGAGAGCGGGCAAGTTAAACCGTATCCGACGCTTGTTGAGGCGTTGAAGGCGACGCAAAAGGAATTTACCCTTCAAAATATCAGCGGCACGCTCGTCGGCTTGTATTGTCCGGAATTTATGAGTTCGCTCAATTCGACGGGCTGGCATTTCCATTTTATTTCCGATGACAAAAAAATAGGCGGGCACGTCTTGGATTTGCACTTGGATAGCGGCGAGGCGCAATTCGACAAGACCGACAATTTCCGCATGGGCTTGCCGAAGGCAAAAAATTTCCAAGAGCTGAATTTCAACAAAGACTTGAAAGAAGACATTCGCAAGGCGGAGCAGGACAGCTACCGCCAAGGAGGAAAATAATTTGAGCTTATACGATAAAACTGCGCACGAACTGCACGAACTTTTACAGACAAAAAAAATTTCTGCGGCGGAACTGGTTGCTGATGTTCTTTCGCACGTCGACGAGGTTGAAGATAAAATCGGCGCGTATGTGACAATCACGCGCGACAAGGCGACGGCGGACGCTAAAGCCGTCGACGAAAAAATTTCTCGCGGCGAAAAAATTGCTCCGCTCGAAGGCATTCCCTGCGCCATCAAAGATAACATTTGCACCAAGGGAATCAGGACAACTTGCGCGTCGAAGATTCTGGAAAATTTCGTGCCGCCCTACGACGCGACGGCTTATCAAAAATTGTCCACGTCGATTCTTATTGGCAAGGCGAACATGGACGAATTCGCGATGGGCAGCTCGACCGAAAACTCCGCCTATCACACGACGCACAATCCGCGCGATTTGGAACGTGTGCCGGGCGGCTCAAGTGGCGGAAGTACGGCGGCGGTTGCGGGCGGCGAAGCGATTTTTGCGCTCGGCTCGGACACGGGCGGCTCCATTCGTCAGCCGGCGAGTTTCTGCGGCGTCGTAGGATTCAAGCCCACTTACGGCAGAGTTTCGCGCTACGGACTTGTCGCCTTTGCCTCGTCGCTCGACCAAATCGGTCCGATAACCCGCGACGTGACCGATTGCGCTTTGGTCTTGAATGCGATTTGCGGGCATGATGATATGGATTCAACTTCGACAGCCGCGCAGGTTCCCGACTTTACGAAAAGTTTGGTTGCCGACGTTAAGGGTTTGAAAATCGGTTTGCCCAAAGAATATTTCGTTAAAGGTATCGACGCGGAGATTGAGACCGCCGTCCGCAATGTCGCGAAAAAATTTGAACAGCTCGGCGCGGAGATTGTCGAATTGAGTTTGCCGCACACCGAATACGCCATTGCGACTTACTATCTGATTGCGCCCGCCGAAGCCGCCACGAATCTTGAACGCTATGACGGCGTCAGCTACGGTGCCCGCGTCGACGGCGCGGACGTTGTGGAAATGATGACGAACACGCGCACGGAAAAATTCGGCGAGGAAGTCAAGCGCAGAATTATGATTGGCAACTACGCACTGAGCGCGGGCTACTACGACGCCTATTATCTTAAGGCGTTGAAAGTTCGCACGCTGATTCAAAAAGATTTCACCGACGCTTTCGGGAAAGTTGATTTAATTCTCACGCCGACGACGCCCAACACCGCGTTCAAAATCGGCGAGATGACTGCCGACCCGCTCAAGATGTATCTGCAGGATATTTGCACGGTGCCGGTAAATTTGGCGGGACTTCCAGGCATTTCAATTCCCTGCGGCGTCACGAGCCAAAATCTCCCGATTGGTTTTCAACTTATCGGCAAGCCGCTTGACGAAGCGACGATACTTAAGGCGGCGTTCACCTGCGAGCAAAGCTTGTAATTTTTCAAGGAGTATGCTAACATAATCGGCGTTTCAAAGATAAAGAGGAGGTTAAAATTTTGAAACTCACTAGGAAAGAGCTAGACGATTACAAAATTGAATTGACCGTTGAAGTGGAGGCGGCGGAGTTTTCCAAAGCTATCAAACGCGCCGCAAAAATGCTCGGCGACCGCGTGAATATCCCCGGCTTCCGCAAAGGCAAAGTTCCGCAAAAAATTCTTGAACAGCACGTCGGCAAGGACGCGATTATCAACGAAGCAAGCGAAACGCTCCTGCAGAACGCCACGCGCAAAGCTCTCGGCATTTTGAATTTGGTTCCCGTCAGCGAAAACAAAGCGGACGTTATCACGAACGAAGAGGGCAAAGATTTCGTTTTCACGCTCACGTTTGTTCCCTTCCCGCAAGCAAAACTCGGCGAATATAAAAATCTTGAGGCGGAAAAAGTTGTTGAGCCTGTCACCGATGAGGACGTTGATAAACAAGTCGAGGCAATGCGCGCGCACCACGCCAACTTGATTGACGCGGCAGAGGGCGACGCGATTGTTGACGGCGATTTTATCACGCTGGATTATACGGGCACAGTCGACGGCGAGAAATTTGCGGGCGGCGAGGCTAAAGACGCTCCGTTGGAAATTGGCGCACATAAATTTATCGGCGACTTCGAGGAGCAACTTATCGGCGCGAAAGTCGGCGAGGAACGCACAGTCAAAGTCACTTTCCCCGAAAATTATCATGCAAAAGATTTGGCGGGCAAAGATGCCGAATTCGCTTGCAAAATCAACAGCATTAAACACCGCGAACTTCCCGAACTTAACGACGAATTTGTCAAGAAGGTCAGCACCTTCCAAACCGTCGACGAATACAAAGCCGACATTCGCAAGAACATGGAAGCCAACGCCGAACGCCGCGCAGTCGAAGCGCAACGCCAAGCTGTTATCGATAAGGCTGTCGAAAACATGACGGTTGACTTGCCGCCAGTCATGATTGATAATCGCGTAACGCAAATGATTAACGAACTGGACGCGCAACTCCAAAGCAGCGGCATGAACCTTCAACAGTACATGGCGTTTTCGGGTATGGACATGGACAAATTGCGCGAAGAATATCGCGAGAACGCAAAGAAAGCTGTTTTGACGGAAATTATGCTTGAGCGGGTCGCGCAGGCAGAAAAACTTACCGTCACGCAGGGCGAGTTGAACTTTGAAATCTCGATGATGGCGCAGATGTATCGCACGCCGCAGAAACAGATTGAAAAATATCTCAAAGACAGCGGACAAATTTCCGGCGTCGCGGCTGGCATTCTCCGCCGCAAAGCAAGTAAATTCATAATCGACAACATGGCGGGCGCGAAAGTCGAACCCCCTGCCGAGGCGGCTGAGGAAACTAAAGACAAGGAAGAAACTAAAGAGAACTGAAAACTTTCAAGGGCGTAACAATGGAGACGCCCTTTTTTAAAAACTTTTTGAGGTGAAAATTATGGCTTATTATGTGCCGATGGTTATCGAAAAGACAAGCTACGGTGAGCGTGCCTACGATATTTATTCCCGCCTGCTCAAAGACAGGATTGTCTTTCTCGGCGGTCCGATAACCGATGACGTTGCCAACTCCGTCGTCGCGCAACTGCTCTTCCTTGAAAGCGAAGACCCCGACAAAGATATTCACCTTTACATAAACAGTCCGGGCGGCGTCGTCACGGCGGGGCTTGCGATTTATGATACAATGCAGTATATTAAACCTGATGTCTCGACGATTTGTATCGGGCAGGCGGCGAGCATGGGTAGTTTGCTTTTAACGGCGGGCACTAAGGGAAAACGTTTCGCTCTGCCGCTGGCGAGGATTATGATTCATCAACCGTTGGGCGGCGCGAGTGGGCAGTCAACCGATATTCAAATTCAAGCGCGGGAAATTCTGCGGTTGCGGGAGGTCGGCAACGAAATTCTCTGTCGACACACAGGTCAGCCGCGCGAAAAAGTCATGGCGGATACCGAGCGCGATAACTTCATGACCGCCGAGGACGCCAAAGTTTACGGCTTGATTGACGACGTTATCACTCGCCCGATAAAAACCGATTTGTCTAAATAAAGTTTTACTCCGCAAGGTGGTGGAAGCGTGTTGAAATTCGGAAAAGATCGCGCTGAATTGAAATGTTCTTTCTGCGGGAAATCCGAGCACGTCGTCAGGAAATTAATCGCGGGCACGGGCGTTTACATTTGCGACAGCTGCGTCGAACTGTGCAACGAAATTCTGCGAAACGACACGGACGAAGAAGACGGATTCGTTGTCGGCACCGATAAATTGCCCAAGCCAAAGGAAATTTGCAACCGGCTTGACGAATATGTTATCGGGCAAGCGGACGCCAAGAAAACTCTTTCCGTCGCGGTTTACAATCACTACAAAAGAATCGGGCAGAAGAAAGACGGCAAGGAAGATATTGAGCTTCAGAAGTCGAATATTTTGATGATAGGACCGACGGGCAGCGGCAAAACTCTTTTGGCGCAGACGTTGGCGAAAATTTTAAACGTTCCGATTGCGCTCGTCGACGCGAATTCTTTAACGGAAGCGGGTTATGTCGGCGAAGACGCGGAAGACGTTTTGCTCGCGCTGATTCAGTCTGCTGACGGAGATATTTTAAAGGCGGAGCGCGGGATAATTTACATAGATGAAATTGACAAAATCGCCCGCAAGCCCGGCATTTACCGCGATATTTCGGGCGAAGGCGTTCAGCAGGCTCTGTTGAAAATTTTGGAGGGCACCCGCGTCAACGTTCCAATGCAACAAAATCGCCGCGTGCAAGGACCGCCCGAAATGATTCCGATGAACACGAAAGATATTTTGTTTATCTGCGGCGGCGCGTTCAATGATTTGGATCAAATTATCGAGAAACGCACGCAGGGCAGCCAAGTCGGGTTCGGCGCGGCGGTTAAGTCTAAAGAGGAAAAAGACGTTGGCAAGACTTTAAAGGACGTTCAGCCGGACGATTTGATAAATGGCGGCTTGATACCCGAATTTGTCGGACGGTTGCCGATAATCGTAACGCTTGACGCTCTGGACGAAAACGCCCTTGTCGACATTCTCACCAAACCGAAAAATGCGCTGGTCAAGCAATATCAGAAGCTCATGCAAATGGACGGCGCGAAACTCACTTTTGAGGACGAGGCACTGCGTCTTATCGCAAAGGAGGCGATTCAGCGCAAGACGGGTGCACGTGGTCTGCGTTCAATCCTTGAAAAAATTATGCGCAACGTGATGTTCGAGGTGCCTTCGGTCGGCGGCAGTACAATTTGCACAGTCACTAAGGAAGATGTTTTGTTTAATCAGGAGCCCAAGCTCAAAACGAGCCCGCGAAGAACCAAAAAATCGGCGAACGGATAAGTTTAAAGGAGCGGGGCAGGGAAAAGCCCTGCTCTTTTCCTAAGGAGGGATTTTGCATGGCTGAAAAAATTACTTTGCCGCTCGTGCCATTGCGGGGGATTGTCGTCTTCCCGAATATGATAATGCACCTTGACGTTGGGCGCGAAAGTTCGGTCAATGCACTGGAGGCGGCAATGGTTGCTAATCGACGGATTTTTTTGGTGGCGCAAATGGACACGGATACCGACGACCCCGAAGAGGAAGATCTCTACGAAGTCGGGACAATCTCCGAAATTCGCCAGATAATTAAATTGCCCGATGGCAACGTCCGCGTGTTGGTTGAGGGAATTAGTCGCGGCGTCATGGAAGAATATCGCGACAGCGGCAAAGGCAAATATATCGAAGTCGAAGTGGCAGTTCACGAGGACACCTGGGAAGACACCATGGAGACGGAGGCGTTGGTTCGCGGCGTCGTCCACGAGTTTGAAGAGTGGGTTAAGCTTAGCAAGCGCATTCCGTCGGAAACTTTTGTTGCCGTGACAATCCTTGAAGATTTCGGGCGGCTGGCGGATTTGATTGCGAGCCATTTAAATTTGAAACTCGACGTCAAGCAGGAAATTTTAGGTTGCCTGAAGGTGGAGGAGCGGCTGGAAAAACTCTACATCATTCTGGCGCGCGAGCTGGAAGTTTTGCAAATGGAGTCGCAGATAAGCAAGCGCGTTCGCAACCAAATGGAGAAAATTCAAAAGGATCATTATCTGCGCGAACAGCTCAAGGCGATTCACAAGGAATTGGGTGAAGACGAAGACGCTGGCGAGGAGGCGTCAGGTTATCGCAAGCGGTTTGCGGAGGGCGATTATCCCGACGAGGTTAAAGAGATAGCCGACAAGGAACTGAAGCGGCTAGAAAAAATGCCGTCCATGTCGTCGGAGGGAAACGTGATTCGCACGTACATTGACTGGCTTGTAGATTTGCCGTGGCGCGTTTCGACGGAAGATGCAATGGACATAACCGAGGCGGCGAAAGTTCTTGACGCGGATCATTACGGGCTGGAAAAAGTCAAGGAGCGCATTTTAGATTTCTTAGCGGTCAAGGCGTTGACTAAGGACAAGCCCGCGCCGATTCTTTGCTTAGTGGGTCCGCCTGGCGTCGGGAAAACTTCTCTGGCGTCGTCTGTGGCAAAGGCGATGGGCAGAAAATTTATTCGGGCGAGTTTGGGCGGCATACGCGACGAAGCAGAAATTCGCGGGCATCGCAGGACTTACGTCGGCGCGATGCCTGGCAGAATTATTCAGGGCATAAAAAAGGCGGGCGCGAACAATCCCGTGTTCCTACTCGATGAAGTCGACAAGCTCGGCAGGGACGGCTATTCGGGCGACCCGTCGGCGGCTCTCTTGGAAGTGCTTGACCCCGCGCAGAATAATTCTTTCACCGACCACTACATTGACACGCCGTTTGATTTGTCAAAGGTGCTGTGGATTGTCACTGCCAACGGGCTGAGCACGGTGCCCAAACCTTTGCGCGACCGCATGGAAGTTATCACGCTGTCCAGCTACACGGAGAACGAGAAATTTGAAATTGCCCGCCGCTACCTTATCAAACGCCAAAAGGAAGAAAACGGGCTAAAGGGCGGCGACGTCGTCTTTGCTAAGGGCGTCCTGCAGAAAATTATTTCCGAATACACAAGAGAATCGGGCGTTCGCGAGCTGGAAAGAATTATCGGGCAGGCGTGTCGCAAGGCGGCGCGTAAAATCGTCGAAGGTCACGAGGGCGTTGTCTACATCACTAAAAAAAATCTGCGCGAATTTTTGGGGCGTCCGAAATTTTTACAGACGCGAGCCGAAAAGCAACCGCAAATCGGAGTTTCAACCGGCATGGCGTGGACGGAAGTTGGCGGCGACATTCTCCCGACGGAGGCTATCGTCCTCAAGGGCAACGGCAAACTTTTATTGACGGGCAAACTCGGCGAAGTTATGCAGGAGTCCGCGCAGGCGGGCTTGACGTACATTCGCAGCCGCTCCGACTTGATGAAACTTGCCGACGACTTTTACGAGAAAAACGATATTCACGTTCACGTGGCTGAAGGCGCGGTGCCAAAGGACGGTCCCAGCGCGGGAATCACCATGGCGACGGCGATGATTTCCGCCTTGACGAAGAAAAAAGTTCGCTCTGATGTCGCAATGACGGGCGAAATTACCTTGCGCGGAAACGTCTTGCCGATTGGCGGGCTCAAGGAGAAAGTTTTGGCGGCGTATCGCGAAGGAATTCACACGATTATTTTGCCAAAGGAAAACGCGCCCGACATTGAAGACATTCCCGAAAGCGTTCGCGAAAAATTGGAATTCGTGCCCGTAGAAAATATGGACGAAGTTTTAAAGACCGCGTTCATTCAGTAAAGTTTTCAGGGGGCTTGGGCTATGGACGGAGAAAAACGCTACTGCACCATTGAAGAATCGCTTATCGAAGCGTGCAAGGAAGTCAACTTAATGCGCAAGGGTTTGTTGCCCGAAATCGATGCTCGCGAGGCATTAGCAAAACTTAGAGAAGAACTTAAAGACGAGTTGGAAGAAGAAGTTTTTGTTCCAAGGAAAAAGGTCGTTGCGAGATGGTAGTCAAGTGGGGCAAGAAAATGAGTGAAGACGTCCGATTTTACGTTCGGAAAAAGAAGTTCAAAAAAATTCTCGACGATATAGCATCCGTGTTGCCGGATTTGGAGGCGGGCAATCTTATCGGCGACAAACTGGCGGGGTTTAATCTGCCGGAAGGTGCGGCTCTCTATAAAGTTCGCATTGCAAACACCTCGGCAAATGTCGGCAAATCCAACGGCTTCCGCCTCATCTACTACTTGGCGATTGAGGAGAAAATTTATCTTTTGACAATCTACTCGAAGAAAGACGACGAACGCATTCCGAACGACGCGCAAATTGCAATGCTCGTCGGCAATGTGCTCGAATTTTGAACGGAAAATTTTTGTTGAGCTTCCTGCGGGAGGCTCATTTTTTTTTTTGAGTAAATGAAAACCAATATGCTATAATGACTAAAATGTTTGAGATTCTTTTGACAAGGGAGGCGGTCGTTGTGCGAAAATATTTTTTCCTCGTGCTGTGTTTGGCGATTGCAACTGTGCTCTGGACGCAAAGCAAATCAGAATTTATGGGGGCAAGCGAAGTCAGCCAGATAGAACCATTGCAGAAAACAGCGGAGTTGAATTGGTGGGCAAATGAAACGCTGACGGTGGAAGGGCACGGCTCCATTTACGCGGGCGAGAAAGACCTCAATCGGGCGAAAATTTTTTCAAAGCGAGCGGCGATGATAGACGGCTACCGGAATTTGGCGCGGGCGGCGGGCAAGGTTCAGATTACGGCAAAAGAAACCTTGCGGAATGAAAGAATTGAAGTCTTGATACGGGGCGCAGAGATGATTTCCGAGACTTATGATGAGCGCGGAAATTGCACGGTGGTTTTGAGCGTTCCGATTTACGGCGTGACAAATTCGATTGCCAAGGCGGCATTTACTCCCGTCGAAAAAGAAGATTTCCCTGCGCCAAGCCGTGAAGTGGCAACTAAAGGAAATTACACCGGTCTGATAATCGACTGCGGCGACTTGGAATTGAATCCCGTGTTGTCGCCCGTCATTCGCGACGCGCAAAATCAATCCATTTACGCTTATGAAAAACTCGATTATGACAAAGTCATAGCGCGTGGCATGATCGGCTACGTTGAAAAAAAATCGCTGAATTCCCGTGACGCGGGCGAAATTATGCTCCTGCGCGGCAGAACCGAAAATAAATTTGTGCAAATCGGCAGTGAATTGCTGGCGGAGGCGGATAAAAATTTGTTGCGTGCGGGAACAAATCCGCTGATTATAAAGGCGGAAAGTCTCGGCGACGATAATTCTTGTCCCGTGATTTCTGCGGAGGACGCCAATAAAATTCTTGCGGAAAATTTGTCGACGCATTTCTTGGACGAAGGCTCCGTGGTGTTCACCAGCAACAGAATCAGAGGAATGCGGATGTGATAAGCAAAAAAAATTTTCTACGGCTGGCGGACGCGCTTTTAGTCGCGCTACTAATCACGCTGGTAGCAAAAGTCGGTTGGCTCGACGAAATAGACTTGAGACTTTGCGACAAATTTTTTCAGGAAGCGGGCGAGCGCAACGCGGATATAATTGTCCTCGGCATTGATAAAGCCACGTTAAACAAACTCGGACCCAATTCCTCAATTCGCCGCAGGGATATGGCGCAGGCGATTACGTATTTAAATAACCACGACCCCGACGCGCGACCTGCAGTTATCGGCATAGACGGACTTTTCACGGGCGAAAATTCTGCCGACCTCGAAGGCGACAAATTACTCGCTCAAGCCGCCGCGCAGTTCGGAAACGTTGTTGTCGGCTCCGAAGCTGATTTGGACGATGAAGATATTGCCGAGGAGAGCGCGAATCCCTATGCGCCGTGGTATAAAACGTGGCCGTGGATTCCGCCCTTCCCCGCCTTGAAAGAAAGTGCCGCCACAGGTCATATTAACGCGCCCAACGAAGTGGACAGCATCACCCGCCACGATTTGTTGTATGTAAATGTTGAGGAGCGCGGGCAGCTGTATTCGTTCGCCAGAGTGATTTACGAAAAGTGGTGCGATTATAAAGGGCTCGAACCGAAGCCGCCGCCGAAGACTGAGGGCAACGGAATTTATTATCTGACCTTCACGGCGAAAAGTTATTCGTGCGGAAAAAATTTCGGCGACTTGCTGGCAGGGACGATAAGCTCGGAGGTATATCGCGATAAAATTGTTTTGATTGGACCGTATGCGCCCGGACTGCAAGACGCTTTCCCGACCTCTCTTGACCGGACGGATTTGATGTACGGCGTCGATATTCACGCCAATGCAATCCAAGCGTTTCAAGGCGGGAAATTTTTATACGAGGCGGGGCAAAGCACGCAGTTAATAATTCTTTTTATCGTGACGTTTCTAGCAGAATTTTTCTTTCGGCGCGGGAAAATGAAACACATGCTCTGCGGCTGGCTGATGATTTCGATTGGCTGGCTTGTGCTTTGTGAAATTTTCCGTCGGCAGGGAATAATTCTGCACGTTTCGTGGATACCGCTGTCGGCGAGCGTGTTGTTTATCGGAGCCGTGGCAAGCAATTACATTTTGGCGCGCGAAGAAAAGGAGCAAGTGACGGCGACTTTTGAACGCTACGTTGACCCGGCAGTCATGCGCCAACTCCTCGACGGCGGCTCGAAGTCGGTTAAGTTGGGCGGCGAGCTGAAAAATATTGCCGTGCTGTTTGTGGATATTCGCGGCTTCACAACCATGAGCGAGGAATTATCACCCACAACGGTCGTAGAAATTCTCAATCGCTACCTGACATTAACGACGACTTGCATACGGCGATACCACGGGACGCTGGACAAATTCGTTGGCGATTGCACGATGGCTTTTTGGAATGCGCCGCTGGAGCAGGAAAGACCTGTCGAACTTGCTTGCCGCGCCGCGCTGGACATGATTGCCGGCTCGGAAAAATTAGGTGCGGAGCTTATGGAGCGTCACGGACGGAAAATTTCCTTCGGCGTGGGAATTCACTGGGGGAGCGCGGTCGTCGGCAATATCGGCACGCCCTTCAGAATGGACTACACCGCCATTGGCGACACAGTCAACACGGCGGCGAGGCTGGAGGCGAATGCTCGCGGCGGCACGATTTTAATTTCGCGGGCTGTGGCGGATATTTTAGGGGCACGCGGCAACGTCACGTCGCTTGGCAATAGCATTAAGTTAAAAGGCAAATCGGAGGACTTTGAAATTTTAAAGCTGAACTCGCTAAACGAAACGGAGGAGGAATGAACATTGAGCGATAAATTTGAGCTGACGATTTTGGGGACTCGCGGCTCCATGCCCGTAAACGGAAAAGATTTTTTGACTTATGGCGGCGCGACTTCCTGCTACAGGATTTTAGCGGGCAATGAGGAGATATATCTGGACGCGGGCAACGGGATTCTCGACGCCAAACCGGAGCCGAATACGCGAATCACGATTTTATTAACGCACATGCATTTAGACCATATCATCGGAATGCCGTTTTTCGTCGCGCTCGGACAGGCGAATCGCCGCGTTGACATTTACGCTAAGGAGCGGGCGGGCTTGAACGTGAACGAAGCCCTTGACCGATTAATTTCGCCGCCGTTCTGGCCGCTCAAAGTCGGGCAATATCCCGCAGATGTCGCCTTCCACGAACTGCCGGCGGAAAGTTTTTCGATAGGCGCAGTTAGCGTTGAGGCGATGGAAGGCTCGCACCCGCTAGGCTCCACGATATACAAGCTGACTTATCGCGGCAAGTCGCTGGTTTACGCAACAGATTTTGAACACACGCCGGAAAGTTGCGCGGCATTGGCTGGCTTTGCTAAGGACTGCGAACTTTTACTTTACGACGCGCAATATACGGCGGCGGAGTACGAGAAATATCGTGGCTTCGGACACTCCACGCCGCAAATCGGTTTTGAAGTCGGCACCAAAGCCAACGCGGGAAAAATTTTATTTGTACACCACGACCCGCGCCGCACTGACGAGGAACTTTCTGCTATGGAGCGGGAATTTGCAGGGCACGCGGATAAAATTATGTTCGCTAAGGCTGGCGATAAAATTCTGCTGTGAGGAGGCTTGAATATGGAAAACAACACTTCGGCGCAACGGATTTTGGACAACATTTTTGACGTTATGCAACGCTTATATGACGAAATGCGCTTGAATAAAACTGGCGCGGGCGAACATTTGCGGGTATTTGAAATTTTCGCGGAGCTGGGCAGAACGTTGGCTGGAGCGGATAGAGCAAGTTTTTGGCGTTGGGATAAGCGCAAAGGCAAATTGCTGACGGCGGCGGCTACCGGCGAATCTCAAATTATAATTGATGACACGACTGGAATCGTTGGACGCGCCCTTGCCGAGAACCGCACGATTGTTACAAACGACCCGTATAATCACCCTGACTTCAACGCCGCAGTCGATAAAAAAACGGGCTACGTTACCAAATCCGTGCTGGTTATGCCCGTCGCAAATTGTCGCGGCGAAGTTATCGGCGCATTTCAAGTTATAAATAAGTTGGGCGACGCGGGCTTTGATGACGTGGAAGATACTAAGCGGCTTTCAATCGCGGCGTTTATCTGCGGCATGGCTCTTGAGTCCGATTTATTTTTGGCGGATTCTCAGCGCGACAAACTCACCGAGCTGAAAAATCGTTTGGGCTTGCACAGCGACTATCAAAGTTATCAGCATAAAATGTTGCAAATGCCCATGTCTATTATCATGTGTGACATTGATTTTTTCAAGCGCGTCAACGACACCTACGGGCACAACGCCGGCGACGCAATTCTCGTTCACATAGCTAAGATTTTGGCGGCACATATCCGCGATTGCGACGGCGCATATCGTTGGGGTGGCGAAGAATTTATC
>JAFPVP010000071.1 GCA_017412925.1 Selenomonadaceae bacterium | reverse complement strand
TTCGCGTTCATCGTGCCGTATAAAAATCAAGCGCAATTTCAACTGGGAGTTAAAGGCTTCGTTCAGCTGGCAATGCGTAGCGGGCAATATCGCACGCTCAATTCTGGTGCGGTTCGTGAAGGGCAGATTAAGGAAATCGACTTCATCACGGGCGAAATAATTCGCGGCGAAAAAATTTCGGACGAGATTGTTGGCTACGTCGCCTACATGGAGCTCATCAACGGCTTCAAAAAATCACTGTTCATGACGGTCGAGGAACTTCAAGCGCACGCGGAAAAATATTCGCAAAGCTACGCTTACGATTTGCGCTCCAAGAGGAAAACTTCCGTCTGGTCTACGAACTTCGACGCGATGGCAAAGAAAACTGTGCTCAAAAAACTTCTCGGCAATTTCGGGATAATTTCAATCGACCAACAGAGCGCGGCATTGGCTACGGCGTTGCAAGCTGACCAAGCGGTTATCACCGAAGAGGGCTTCCGCTACATTGACAACGAACGCGACGAGGAAAAAATTGTTCCTTTCAGTGACGTGATTGATTTGCCCGAAGCCGACACTGCAGAGGAAACTGATTCGGAGGAGAAAAATGATTAACAAAAATTTCAGCGCGAGCGACAGGGCGGCGATACTGGTCGAAGCTCTGCCTTACATTCAAGAATTCCACGGCAAGACGATTGTTATAAAATACGGCGGCAACGCGATGATTAACGACGCGCTAAAAGCCAGCGTTATGCAGGACGTGGCGTTGATGAAGTTCGTCGGGATTAACGTTGTGATTGTGCACGGCGGCGGTCCCGAAATTACCGGCTTCTTAAAAAAAATCGGCAAGGAAACTTCGTTCGTTAGCGGCTTGCGTGTCACAGATGAAGAAACCGTCGAAATTGCGGAGATGGTTCTTGACGGAAAAATTAATTCGGAAATCGTCACGCTTTTAAATCGTCGCGGACTTCGGGCGGTCGGCTTAAGCGGCAAGGACGCTGATTTGATTCAAGCCGAGAAAAAATTGGCGACGGTCTACGACGGCGGCGAGAAAACCAAAGTCGACATTGGCTACGTCGGCAAGGCTAAGCAGGTCAACATTCAAATTGTCAACGACTTAATCGCGCGGGGCTACGTGCCGGTTATCGCGCCAATCGGCGTGGGCGAGGACGGCAAAAGCTACAACATCAACGCGGACTATGTGGCGGCGGACATTGCCGGCGCACTCAAAGCGGAAAAACTTTTGCTGCTCACCGACACGGAAGGCGTCTACAAAAATTTCGAGGACAAGAGCAGTTTTATCTCCGCGCTCAAAGCTGACGAAGCGCGCGAATTTATCAAAAGCGGAATAATTTCTGGCGGAATGATTCCCAAAGTCGAGGCGTGCTTGCGGGCGATTGAACGCGGCGCGAATAAGGCTTACATTATCGACGGACGGCTGGAGCATTCGATTATTCTGGAGCTGTTCACGGCGGCGGGTCTCGGCACAGAAGTCGAATAAAACTTTTAAGGAGTGATTTTAATGAATACGTTGGTTGCAGTGGCGATTGCGCCCGTGGGCGTCGGCGAAGAACTCAGTAAACACGTCGCCGAGGTAGTCAAAGTTATCCGCGAATCGGGCTTGCCCAATAAAACTTACTCGATGTTCACGGAGATTGAAGGCGATTGGGATTCGGTCATGGCGGTCGTCAAGCGCGCGACTTTTGTTTTGGCGGAAAAGGGAATTCGCACGGAAGTCGTCTTGAAGGCGGACATTCGCCCCGGCGTCGAAAACATGATGGAAGGCAAAATCGACAGGCTTAACGAGGCATTGGAAGAAAAGCCGCAACCCGTCGAAGAAAAGCCGCAGTCGGTCGAAGACAGAATACGTCAGACATTGGGAAGGATAAGACGATGAGCATTCGTGAACGGTTGGACATTTCCGCGTATCTGGTTATCGGTCCTGAAAATTGTACGTGTCCCGTTGAAGAAGTCGTGGCGGCGGCGGTCGACGAGGGCTTTACCTGTGTGCAAATTCGTTCCAAAGTCTCCGCTGCCCGCGAAATGATTTCGATTCTGGATAAATCTGCGCGGGCGATTCGTGAGCTTGGCAAGAGCGATTCGGTTGCACTTTTGGTTGATGACAGGCTCGACGTTGTGCTGGCGGCGCGGGAGTTCGGAATAAAAGTTGACGGCGTGCACGTCGGACAAAGCGATATTCCCGTTGAAGTCTGCAGAAAATTTTTGGGCGCGGATTCAATCGTCGGCTTGAGCGCAAACACGCAAGAACTTATCACCGCCGCAGATGTCTCGCAGATTGATTACTTCGGCGTTGGAGCTTTGCACGCCACGTCGACGAAAACCGATGCCGAAAAAACTTTAAGCTTCGACGAAATTGCCGCGATCAAAAAAATCAGCCCGATACCCGTCGTGGTCGGCGGCGGCGTGAAATTAAAAGATATTCCCGCGCTTGTCGCCACTGGAGTTCAAGGTTTCTTCGTGGTGTCGGCGGTCGCGGGTGCGGCTAATCCTCGGCTGGCGGCGCGTGAACTCGTTACGGCTTGGAGAAAAATTTAAATCTTTCAACAGACTCCTTTCCAGTCGCAAGCACAGATTTACAACATGATAAATTTCTGATAAACTTGCGTGAGTTAGGAGGAATTGAAATGAAAGTTATCTTGCAAGCAGACGTAAAAAAAGTTGGCGCAAAAGGCGAGGTCGTTGAAGTTTCTGACGGCTACGGGCGCAATTATCTTTTGCCGAGGAAATTAGCAGTCGAGGCGAACGCGGCGAATTTAAATTCCGCCAAAGTCAACGCGGAAAATAAAGCACGCCGTGCGCGGCAGGAGGCGGACGAGGCAAAACTTTTGGGCGCGCAACTTGAAAAAATTTCCGTGAAAATCCCCGTGCGTGTCGGCAAGGACGGCAAACTTTTCGGTTCGGTGGGCGGCTCCGATGTTGCCAAAGCTCTCAAGGAAAATCATTCGCTTAACGTCGACAAGCGCAAAATTTCCGTTCAAGGCGACGTGACGGGCGCGGGCGTTTACGAGGCAATTATCAAGTTGCACCCTGAAGTTACGACGAAAATTAAAGTTGAAGTTATCGAGGGATGAGTTTGTTCAGAAAATTTTTTGGCAAGAAAAATACTCCGCAGCCGCGACAGGAAACCGAACTTGACCGCGAAATTTCCGCGCTCTACGGAATTTTAGTCGACGTCATGGGCTCGGACAGATTGGTCTTGCAGGCGGGCAAAATGGACGCGCTACGCTACATGCGCTCGCACGACCCGGCGGAAAGAATACTCGCCCTGCGCCGAATCTTGGAAGAAAATCCGACGTTGTCGCCGCCGCCGAAACCTTCGGAACTTCGGGCACAAGTCGTCCTGTTATCGGAAGTGATAGCGGACATCATGGCGCGTCGGCAGATTGAAGACAAAATCGAGCGCAAGATTAACGAGAAGATGGAAAAAGACCATCAAGATTACGTCAAGGATATTCGCATGCAAATCCTAAAGGAGGAGGAGCCGAAAGCCGAGACGCCGCACGATAAAAAAAAGCGCGAGGAACTTCAAGCGTTGGAAGAAGTTCACTTGACGCAATCTGTTATGGAGTTGCTCCGCCCGCAGTCGCTGGAAGAAATCGTCGGGCAAGAGCGGGCAGTTAAATCGTTGCGCTCAAAATTGGCGTCGCCCTACCCGCAACATTTAATCCTGTATGGACCGCCCGGCGTGGGCAAAACTACTGCGGCGCGTTTAGTCTTGGAAGCGGTGCGCGGCACGCCACTTAGCCCCTTTGATAAGGACGCGCCCTTTGTCGAGACGGACGGCACAACTTTGCGCTGGGATCCGCGCGACGTGACTAATCCTTTAATCGGCTCCGTTCACGACCCGATTTATCAGGGCGCGCAACGAGCTTTAGCGGACAGCGGCATTCCCGAACCGAAGCCTGGACTTGTCACGGACGCGCACGGCGGAATTTTGTTCATCGACGAAATCGGCGAAATGGACATCATGCTCCAAAATAAATTGCTCAAGGTCTTGGAGGATAAACGCGCTTACTTTGAATCAAGCTACTACGACCCGACCGACGAGAAAGTTCCGCCGTATGTCAAAATGCTGTTCGAGAACGGTGCGCCCGCCGACTTTGTGCTAATCGGTGCCACGACCCGCGACGCCTCCTCTTTGAATCCGGCGTTGCGTTCGCGCTGTGCTGAAATTTATTTTGAACCTTTGACTCCCGCGCACATCGTCGAAATTATTTTGAACGCCGCTAAAAAATTAAACGTCGAGCTGGACGACGGGCTTGCCGAAATCATCAGCGAATACACGATTGAAGGGCGCAAGGCGATTAATATTCTCGCCGACGCCTACAGCCTCGCCCTTGACCGCGCCGAAGATAAAATTTTGCACATTGACCGCCCGATTAAAATTTCCAAGCAGGACGTTTACGAAGTCGCGCAAGTCAGCCGGCTTTATCAATTCGTCACGAAGAAAGCCTCCAGCAAGTCGACGGTCGGGCATATTTTCGGGCTGGGCGTCAGCGGCTTCATCGGCTCGGTTATCGAGATTGAGGCGGTTGTCTTCCCTGCGGAAAAGGGCAAGGGCACGATTCGCTTCAACGAGACCGCCGGCTCCATGGCTAAAGATTCCGTCTTCAACGCGGCGAGCGTCCTGCGCAAAGTCACGGGCAAGGACATTCACGATTTTGACGTTCACATTAACGTTATCGGCGGCGGCAATATCGACGGACCCAGCGCGGGCACAGCAATTTTGGCGGCGTTGGTCAGCGCGGTCACCGGCAAGGAAATTCGTCAAGACGTGGCAGTCACCGGCGAAATTTCGTTGCAAGGAAAAGTTCGTCCGGTCGGCGGCGTTTTTGAGAAAGCTTACGGCGCGAAACAGGCGGGCATTAAAACTTTGGTTATCCCGAAAGAAAACGCCAAGGACATTCCAAAAGAACACCTCGGCTTGAGAATTTTCGCGGTCGACACGGCGGAGGAAGCTTTTGAAAAAATTTTCGCAGAGCCGATTGAATTCGTCGACGATAAAAAAGTTTCGCTGATAAAAAAAATTTCCTCAACGACTGTGACGCCGGAGGAACTTAATCAATTAGGAATTAGGAATTAATTGCGCATTGCGCCTTACGCATTACGCATTGACAAAGTTACGGGGCAATGGTCGCTGCCGAAGATGTCGCTCTCAATCGTGGCGTCGACGACTTTATCAACCAGCCGCTCCGAAATTAAAAAATAATCGATACGCCAGCCCGCATTGTTCAGCCGCGCCTTGCGAAGGTAGCTCCACCAAGTGTAAGCACCCGTCAAGTCGGGGTTGCGGCGGCGGAAAATATCGACGAAGCCCGCGTTTAAAAGTTCCGTGAACTTGCCGCGCTCCTCGTCGCTGAATCCTGCGCTGTGATGATTAGACGCGGGATTTTTTAAATCTATCGGCTCGTGCGCCACGTTGAAATCTCCGCAGACGACGACGGGCTTTTTTTTATCCAAAGCCTGCAAATATTTTCGGAAAGTGTATTCCCAGCTCATGCGCCGCTCCAGCCATTCGAGGTTGTGGGAATTGGGAACGTAGACGTTGACGAAAAAAATTTCTCCAAGGTCTAAAGTTATGACGCGCCCCTCGCTGTCGAATTCGTCGACGCCGATACCGCACGTAAATCCTTTCGGTTCGATGCGCGAAAAAATCGCCGTGCCCGCGTAGCCTTTGCGTTCGCCGTAATTCCAAAATTGTTTGTAGCCGTCAAGCTCCAAAATTGCTTGCTCCTTTTGCATACGAATTTCTTGGACGGCAAAAATATCCGCGTCGAGTTTTTTAAAGCTCGCCATGAAATTATTTTTCAGACACGCCCGCAAGCCGTTGACATTCCACGAAACAAATTTCATACAATCACTCCCGTCATAAATTTTGACGCTGATAATTTTACATTCCAGTCTTTTTCAAATCAACGACGAATATCAAAAAATTTTTTCATGAGCGCACGGCACTCCTCCTCCATAACGCCCGCAGTCACGAACAGTTGATGATTGAGCGCGGGATTGTCCACGACATTGAACAACGACTCTGCCGCCCCGAATTTTGAATCTGTTGCCCCGTAGACCAAACGCTTAACTCTGCACAAAATTAACGCGCCCGCACACATCGCGCAGGGTTCGACCGTGGAATAGAGCGTGCAGTCAGATAATCGCCGCCGATTTAATTTCCGACTCCCCGCCCGCAACGCTAAAATTTCTGCGTGCGCCGTCGCGTCGTTTAGCTGTTCAATCCGATTGTGTTCGCGGGAAATTAAAATGCCGTCCCCGTCAACGAGAACGGCACCTATCGGCACTTCATTTTCTTGGTAAGCCCGCAACGCTTCCTCAAGCGCGAGGCTCATAAAATTTTTATCAGTCATATTTTGTCCTCCTCAAGCAAGCAACCTATCCAAACTCAAGCCGCTGGCGTAAAACAGCGAATGCGTCCCGCAACTTGTCAGCTCCAAATCGTAAGCTTCGGGGATTTCGGTTTTCTTGACGGGTGCCGCTTTTTTATTCATCACGCGCCGCAGTTCTTCGGCGAAAGAATTCTTTTCATCTCGGCGACCGCGCCCACTGTCGAAGCGGTGTTTGTTATCGTGAGCGACGCCGTTGACGCGAGCAACCCGTGCAATTTTTTCTACTCTTTCTAACATTTTGCTCTCCTCCTTGGAAAACTTTTGTTCGCGTCCTTCAACTTAATTATCGTTTAAAATTTCCACCTCCTTAAATCAATCAAAAAGAACTCCACCGCTTACGGCAGAGTTCCTTGATTAAATTATCTTTGTTAAATTTTTCAATTACGCATTGCGCACTGCGCATTTCGCATTATTGAAGTGCGCCGGCAATCTTGCTGTTGACTTCGCGAGCCGCCGCGACGCTTTCGGCGAATTTGGCTTTTTCAGCCGCAGAGAATTCGACTTCGACGATTTTTTCCACGCCGTTTTTGCCGAGGATAACGGGAACGCCAATGCAAAGGTCTTTTTCGCCATATTCGCCGTCAAGGTAGACGCAACACGGAATCAATTTCTTAGCGTCAAGGGCAATGGCTTCAACGAGAGCCGCCGCCGCCGCGCCAGGAGCATACCAAGCGGAAGTGCCCAAAAGTTTCGTGCAGGTTGCGCCGCCGACTTTGGTAGCTTCGACTGCTTTTTGAATCGCCTCTTCGCTGAGGAACTGGGTGACGGGAATTCCGCGATAAGTTGCCAAGCTGACGAGCGGAACCATCGTTTTATCAGCGTGACCGCCAACGACCATGCCGTCAATATCAGTCGGAGTTGCAGGATAGCCGGCTTCCTTGAGAGCTTCGGCGAGGTAGTAACGGAAGCGGGAGCTGTCGAGCATGCCGCCCTGTCCGATTATGCGGTTGCGCGGGAGCTTGGTGTCTTTGAGCGTCAGGTAAGTCATCGCGTCCATAGGATTGGAGACGATAATCAGAATCGCTTCGGGCGAGTGCGCAAGGATTTGGTCGACGACACTCTTGACGATTTTGGCGTTGGTGCCGATGAGTTGTTCGCGGGTCATGCCGGGTTTGCGCGGAATGCCGCTCGTGACAACAACGACTTGCGAGCCTGCCGTCGCCGCGTAATCGTTGGTCACGCCGGTCACCGTCGTGTCGAAGTTGAGCATGTGCGCCGTCTGCATGATGTCCATTGCTTTGCCTTCGGACAGACCCTCTTTGATGTCGATGAGGACGACTTCACTTGCAAAACCTTTGGTCGCGAGGACGTTTGCCACGGTCGCCCCGACATTACCTGCTCCAACTACAGTTACCTTCATTTAAAACTGCCTCCTTAAAAGATT
>JAFPVP010000070.1 GCA_017412925.1 Selenomonadaceae bacterium | reverse complement strand
TTGAACTTTGAAACGTGCTACCGAAATTTATAATCCGTTCGACGCCCGCGATTTTTGCGCGACTTAAAACTTCTGCGCGGTCGGCGGAAAATTTTTCGTCCTCAAGGTGACAGTGCGTGTCTATAAACATTAAAGCTCCTCCAAAACTTCAAAGCCCGCGATAATTTCTTGCGGCTTGATTTGCGTAATGCAGTGCGGTCGGTCGTGAACATGGCACCAGCCGTAAACCGGTTTGAGTCGTGCGCATTCTTCAAGTTGATGATCGGGACGCAAGATGACAGCCTTAGTCTGCCACGGCGGGAAGCGTCGATATTCGCTGGCTAATCCTGGCAAATAATTTTCTTTGTCCTGCGCGTCGCGATAGAGCACGAGGCAGGGAACTTGTGACGCCGCCGCCATATGTATAACGCCCGAATCATTGCCAATATAAAAATCCATTTGACTGATAATCGCTTCAGTCTCGCGCAACGTCGTCTTACCGACGAGATTTAAAACTTTTCCTTGCGGCAAATTTTGTTCGATAAAGTTCGCGTCGTCGAGTTCTGATTTTCCGCCGACGATTACGAAAACCAAATTTTTCTTGGCAAGTTCTTTAAGCGCGACCAAATATTTTTCGACGGGATATTTTCTGCTCGCATGACCTGCACCGAGTCCGAGCAAAACTTTCTTACTCGTCGACGGAATATCTTTCAACAGCATACACGCTTGAAGAACGTCTGCCGCTCCGAACCAAAGCTCCATGTGCGTTTGATTGACTTTAAGCCCGACCGCTTCCAGAATGTAAAAATGTTTTTCAATGTCCGCGACGGCACTGCGCGGCGTGATTATGTTTCTCGTCAGCAGAAAATTATCGTATGTCGCTTTTTCCTCTGAAATATTGGGATCCCAACTCAAGTAAGGTTGTGTGCTGAAGCCGACGCGCTCCCTTGCGCCGCTGAGCCAACACAGCATAAGAGTATACAAACTGTAACTGCCCCATTGCGGAGAAAACGCGATTGAAAAATGTTTCCGCCAAAGATTTTCCTTGCAGAAAACAGCAATGTGCTCCAACATCAGGGCAAGATTTTCATTGAATTTATCTATGTCAAAAACGAAAACTTCGTTGACGTAAGGGCAAAGCTCGACAATCGGATAAACGAGCGGCGAAACGACTAAAGTTATTCTCGCGTTCGGGAAATTCGCGCGCACTTCACGGATAAAGCCCGAAGTTACAATCATGTCGCCGATTGCATCAAGCCGCACGATTAAAATATTTTCCACGCCAATGGGAATTTCTTCGCGGTATCCGAGGCGATCGAATTCGGAATCAGCCCAACGCATTAAATCTATGTAGGCTGTAGGCTCGGCTTGGCTCATTTGTCGGAAGAAATTATCAAAGGAAAGTTTCAGCTGTTCATGCGGTTGCATAAATTTTCCTCCTTAAAATTTGTCGGGATAAATAAGTTGCGCCATCGTCTTGACGGCGTCGGGATAACGAAGTCCGGGGCTTAGCAGAAATAAATCTTGCGGCAGGAAGTAGAGCCGATTATTTTTCACCGCGCCGATTGTCTGCCACGCGGCGTTCTCGGCGATTGCTTTGGTCATGTTTGATTTAATTTCGTCAAGGTCGCCCATGCTCGTCACGAAAATAATTTCGGGATTTTGTTCGGCGAGAGTCTCCATACTGTAGGGCGCGGCGTCAGGATTTTTTTCAAGCGGCGTCATGCCGGAGGCTACATTTTCCCAGCCGAACATTTTTGCGATTGAACCGGCAATGCTCCCGTCAAGCTGAACCGTCAAGCCCTGCGCCGTCGAATGCAGAATCGCCACGCGCAACTTTTTTTTCGGGACACGTTCGACGATATTTTTAATCGCGGCGTCCATGTCAGCAATAATTTTCTCGCCCGCTTGAGTGTCGCCGCTCATCGCCGAAAAATTTTTCAGCCCGCGTTTCACGTCGTCATAAGTTTTCAGCTCGACGACCAGCGCGGGAATTTTATTTTCCTCCAGCACGGGCAAAAGTTTTTCGTTCATGCCCTTGTTGACGATAACCAAATCGGGCGCGCAAGCAAGTAGCCGCTCCACGTCGATTTGATAGACTGCGCCGACGCTCGCCAAATCTTTAGCCCAATTAGGCATTTTATTTTTGGAATCGGGACGCCCGACAATCACGCCGCCGACCGCGTGCAATGGCTCCAAAAATCCCGCGCTCGTCACGACAATCCGTGTGGGCTTCTGCTGAAGGATAACTTTCCTGCCCGCGTCGTCATCAATCGTCGCGAAAACCTGCGTTTGCTCCATTTCTACGGGCGGAGGATTTTTTTCCGTGCCGCAACCTGTCAGCAACAGTCCCGCGATTAAAATCGCCGATAAAAATTTTTTAGTCATAAGTCTTTCTCTTTCCATTAAGTTTTCACTGCCATTAATTTTGTTTATGGAACTATTGTCAACCTCTTTCATAATAGCCAAAAATTTTTCGGGGGTTTAGGTTGACAATTAACAAATTCTTTCAGATTAGCCGCTCGCCATGAAATTCCGCGCCTTTTTATTAAAAATTTTTTCCAGAAATTTTTCCGGAATTTCTCTGCGTGAGAATCGTCGACAGATAATTTAACGGCTCGTCCTTGTGTGCGGCAACGTCCGTGATAATTTTCTCGTCGTCCAAGCCGCAACGGCTGACCAAAACCGCCTCGTCAATCATGCCGCGAGCTTTGAGCGCGTCGACGACTTCGGGGAAATTTTTGTAAACCTTCATGAGGACGGTCGCGTCGGCTTTGTCGAGGAAATTTTTTATCGCGTCAAGTTCGGCGGTCGCGGGGATTATCGTCAAGATGTCGTTGCCGTAAGCGAGCGGGCGTCCAATCTGCGCGGCAATCGCCAAAAAAGCCGGCACGCCCGGTATCGTCACGATTTTTACGCCGCAACGCTTGAGCAACTTGAAAATATAAATGTACGTGCTGTAAAACATCGGGTCGCCTAAAGTCGCGAAGCCAACATTTTTTCCGCCGCGCAGTTCGTGCAAAATTTCTTCCTTGTTCGCCTCGAAAACGTCCGTCTCCTCGGCGAAATCTTTAATCATCGGGAAGGTTTGAAAAATTATTTCGACGCTCGGCTTAAGGTAAGGTTGCGCGATACTCAACGCCACGCTGTCAGATTTTTTCTCGGTCTTGGGCGCAATCAGCACGTCGATTTTTTTCAGCGCGTTGATAGCTTTGACCGTCAAAAGTTCGGGGTCGCCCGGCCCCACTCCTATGCCGTAAAAAGTTCCTGTCAAATCCATTTCCTTTGCTCCTTAGGTGTGATAAAATACTTTAAAAATATATCACAAGCCAAAAAATTTTTAAACAGCGGAGAATCAACCATGAATATTTTTTTGGATATCCTGTTCGTCGCGCTGGTCGTCTATTTTGTCTTCGCGATACGCCGCTCAATGCGCATGTCGAAAGCTTCCGTCGCGCTGATTGAAAAATACGAGAACGACAAATTTAATCCGCAGCTGATTGACGAGATTTTTGCGGCGATTAGTGACGACGTGCTCCTTAAAAGAATTTTAAAGCGGCACAACGCCACGCGCCGCGATATTTCCAAACTCCACGCTAAGCTGATGAAGTGGGGCGATTTCCGCAAATACAATCGCTACGTCCCGATAACTTCTTTCTTTAACGTCCACACGCTCGAATATCTTTTGGAGCACAGAAACGACGACGCCAAGTCCTTAACCGAAAAAATGATGAACCATTTCCATTTTTGAGGCGCACGCCATGAACTTTAGAATGATTTTGCGAATTCAAAGCCAGGCGTTGATGGTCTTCGCGGCGGCAGACCTCTTGCCGGTTGCTTACGCGATAATTGAATTCCGCGCACTCGACACGACGATTTTTTTCGCGGCGATAGGAATTTTTTTAATCCTAACGGGAATGATCTTTAAACACTTCGGCGTTGGCAGATTTCAGCGGGCACCGCTTGCCGAGTCGGCGGCGGCAATTTTGCTGATGTATCCTCTGCTGGCGATTTTCGGTTGCTTGCCGTTCCTGCTGACGGGTTGGCTCTCGCCGTTCGACGCGCTGTTGGAGGCGGTCGGCAATCTGACTTCGGCGGGGCTGTCGCTCTTGCCCGACGACGCGCCCTATCTTTTGTTGCTGTGGCAAAGCGAATTGATGTGGCTCGGCTCGCTTTTGTTCTTAATCATGCTCGTGACAGTCTTGCCGGAAGTGAGCGGTTGCTTTGGAATTTCTTTGAGCTTGCAGGGCGGGCAGGGTTTCAGCGCGATAATCGGGCAGATGAATTTGATGAGCGTCCGAATCATAAAAGTTTACTTGACATTGACGGCGGTAAGTGTGGCGGCGTTCAAGTTGGCGGGACTGGGCGGTTGGGATTCTCTGTTAATGGCGATGCGCTGTATCTCGACGGGCGGCGGAAAATTTTTCCCTGCGCATGAAAGTTTCTACGTCGAATATGCGGCAATCTTCGTAATGCTACTCGCCTGCGGAAATTTTTTGCTCTATCACCGCGTGATTTATACTCTCCTGCCGCCGCGAATTGAATTCGGCATGAATTATTTCACGCGGCTCAAACAATATTTCCTGCGGCTCAAGCGGACGATTATCGGCAACGCCAAACTCGTCTTTGCCAACGAGGAAGTTAAAATTCTCTACGCGACGATTTTTATTGCCCTGCTGATTATTTTTTTCCGCATCACGTGGCACGGAATTTATTTTGACGGCAACGAGGCTTTCCGCATATCGCTTTTCCATATCGTTTCGTTCATGAGTACGACGGGAATTTCTCTGGGCGACGCAACAACCAACGTCCACGATTTCGACAAATTTTTTATTTTCCTGATGGCGATGATTGGCGGCTGTATCGGCTCGGTGACGGGCGGCTTCAAACTGATTCGGCTGATTATTCTGGTGAAAATCACGGCGGCGGAAATTAAGAAGACGATTCACCCGCAAATGATGACGGCGATTCGTGTCGGCGATGTGCCCGTCCCAATGCGCACGGTCGGCAGGATTTTGGCGTTCTTTTTCCTGGGGCTGGTGACGATGTTTATCTGCGCGGGCGTGCTGAGTTTTACGGGCGTGATTTTTTCCAAAGCGGTAGCGATGAGCGTTGCTTGTCTATCGAACGTGGGGAATTTGCCGGGCTTGTGCGCCGCCGAGGATTTTAAAAATCTGCCGAACTTCGGGAAAATTTTTTGCATGATGATTTTAATCGTCGGGCGACTGGAAATTTTCGCGCTGTTGATAGCGGTCGCGGGCATAAAGATTCGCCGCAAAAAGTCTGATTGGAAATAAAAAAACCCCGCAACTTGTGCAGGGCGTCGAAAGTTTATTCCGCTAAAAGTTTTTCAAAATCGTCTTCGCTGAGGATTTTAATGCCGAGTTCGTGCGCTTTGGTGAGCTTGGAGCCGGTTTTTTCGCCCGCGATGACGTAATCGGTATTCTTGCTGACGGAGCCTTTGACTAGCCCGCCGCGCTGAATGATAAGTTGACTTGCCGCGTCGCGAGTAAATTTTTCCAGCTTGCCCGTCAAGACGAAACTTTTTCCCGCTATCGGCGAGTCGATAATTTTTTTCTCCTCCGCCATTGTCAAACCTGCCTCCCTAAGCTCTAACAAAATTTTACGGTTGTCCGCGTCGTCGAAAAATTCTCTGATACGCCGCGCAGTTTTCTCGCCGATGTCGGGCACCGTTTGAAGTTCTTCGAGCGTCGCGTTGGAAAGTTCCTCCAGCCCGCCGAAATGTTGAATCAAATCGCGAGCCGCCGCGCTCCCCACGCCAAATATCCCTAAGCCCGTCAGAAGTTTCACGGGCGAATTTTTTTTGCTCTCCTCTATCGCCGCCAAAATTTTATCGGTGTTCTTCGCTAGCCCGAAAATTTTTTTTGCAAGCAATTCGTCGCGTCGCCCGCGCAGATGATAAACGTCGGCAACAGTCTTGATAAAGCCCGCGTCGATTAATTTCGGAATTGAAGTTTCGCCGAGCCCGTGAATGTCCATGGCGTTGCGTCCGGCAAAATTAAGCAGATGATTTTCGAGTTGCGCGGGGCAATTCGGATTGACGCAACGATAATCTGCGGCAGTCTCCTCGCGTTCGAGCTTGTGATTGCAGACGGGGCACGTGTCAGGGAATTTGTAGGGCGCGGCATTTTCGGGACGCTTC
>JAFPVP010000069.1 GCA_017412925.1 Selenomonadaceae bacterium | reverse complement strand
ACGGCGGACGAAAGAATTTTGCCGAAGGGCACGGCTTACATCAGCGATTTGGGCATGGTCGGCGCGGAACATTCTATTTTGGGCATGGCGGTTGAGCCGGTGGTAAAGAAATTTTTAACAGGACGACCGAGCAAATTTGAAGTTGCGGAGGGAGCGGCTATCTATTGCGCCGTGCAGATTGACATTAACGACAAGACGAACAAGCCGACAAAGATTGAGCGCGTCCTTATCAGAGAGAAGAGCCTTAAGTAAAAAATTTTGGACATGGCGATTGAGCCAGTGGTAAAGAAACTTTTAACGGGACGACCGAGCAAATTTGAAGTTGCGGAGGGAGCGGCTATCTATTGTGCCGTGCCGAACAAGCCGACAAAGATTGAGCGCGTCCTTATCAGAGAGAAAAGCCATAAATAAAAAATATCGCTTACTATAATAAAATATATGACAAAATCGGTTAGGAAATGTGAAGGATTTACTTTAAGTTTGAAGAATTAACAGGAAAGACATTTTAGACGCAGAAGGAGCCGCAGCAGGTAGAAAACCACTACAACACCAAAATGCAACAAGGGAGGAGGATCAATCATGGAAATCCTAAAGGTATCAGCCAAATCTAACCCCAATTCCGTCGCCGGCGCACTCGCGGGAGTTATCCGCGAAACCGGAAGTGCCGAGATGCAGGCGATAGGTGCCGGAGCGCTGAACCAAGCGGTTAAAGCAGTTGCCATTGCACGCGGCTTCGTGGCACCGCACGGCGTAGACCTCATCTGCATTCCTGCTTTTACGGACATCGAAATTGACGGGAGTGAACGCACTGCTATCAAGCTCATAGTCGAACCGCGTTAATTCCTCACCCCGCTTTTTAGCTGTTAGTAATTAGTTTTTTTGAAGCCGTGAAGTAACGGAGGGAAAATTTAATGGCCGGCGATTTGCACACCCACACAAATTTTTCGGACGGATCCTACTCGCCCGAAGAACTCGTGGCGGCAGCGAAGAAAATCGGTCTACATTATCTGGCTATCACCGATCATGACACGATTGACGGAGTTCGCCAACTTTATGAAAACGGGCTCTATCCGGATAGAATCGTTAATATAATTCCGGGCGTCGAGCTCAGCGCGAACCACCCCGAAAGGGACATTCACATTGTCGGCTATAACATTGACATTTATAACGAAGCCCTTTTGGAAATGATTGACAAAATTATTGAGGCACGTTGGGAGAGATTTAGCGAAATTATCAATATCCTTCAATCGAAGAGGTTCAATATTCGCGAGGCTGACGTTTTGAAAGTCGCGGGCACGAGCCGCTCAATCGGGCGGGCGCATATCGCTAGAGCACTGGTTAAAGTCGGCGCGTTTAGAAATGTTCGCGAAGTTTTTGAAAAGATGTTGGGCAAGGGCAACCCCGCCTATGTGCCACGCTATTTGCCTGAAGTCGACGAAGTTATTGACGTGATTCATCAAGCGGGCGGCGTGGCTACGCTGGCGCATCCTAAACTTGTTGGCGATGAGGAACTTGTCGAGGAGCTGTGTAAAAAATTGGACGGGCTGGAGGTCTATTATCCTTCCCATAAGCCCGACGAAACGCAACATTACTTTTTCTTGGCAAAGAAATACAATCTGCTGATAACGGGCGGCAGTGATTTTCACGGAGCCGCGTCACGATTTGTAAACGAGCTGGGCGACTTCACGATAAGCGACACCCTCGCCGAAAAGTTTTTCGTCAAGTCTCCAAATTAAAAGCAAAAAAATAATCCGTCACACAATCGCGGCGGGTTATTTTTTTGTGGTATAATGTTTAAAAAATTTTGAGGAGGAATAATCATGAGCATATTGGGCGCAACAGTTGTCCCGCACCCGCCGATAATTTTGCCTGAAGTCGGGCACGGCGAGGAACAAAAAATTTCAGCGACGACAGCGGCTTACAAAGAAGTTTCGCGCAGAATCGTCGAGCTTGCCCCTGACACGATAATAATCACCAGCCCGCATTCAATCCTGTACGCGGATTATTTCCACATTTCGCCGGGCGAGGCGGCAACCGGCAACATGGCGCAATTCCGAGCACCGCAAGTGGCGTTGGCAATAAATTACGACACGGAATTTGTAACGAAACTTTCAAACAGCGCAATGGCGGCGGGCGTTCCTGCGGGCACGTTGGGCGAAAGAAATTCTTCCCTAGACCACGGCACGATGATTCCGCTAAGATTTTTACAGGAAGCGGGGCTGGACTTCAATCGCGTAAAATTTTTGCGAATCGGCTTGTCGGGCATGTCGGCGGCACTTCATTATAAATTCGGGCAGACGATAGCGCGCGTGGCGGACGAACTTGGACGGAAAATTTTTTTCATCGCGAGCGGCGATTTATCGCACAAATTAAAATCGGACGGACCTTACGGCTTTGTGGAAGAAGGACCGCAATTTGATTCGCAAGTCATGGAGAATTTGGGTGGCGCGAACTTTTTGCAACTGCTGACGATGGATAATACGATGTGCAATCGGGCGGCGGAGTGCGGCTTGAGAAGCTTTTGGATAATGGCGGGCGCACTCGACAGAAAAGCTATCCGCGCCGAAAAATTATCTTACGAGGGCACGTTCGGCGTCGGCTACGGCATTGTTTATTTCAATATCGACGGCGAGGACGCGGGCAGAAATTTTGCTTATCAGCTGGCGAAATTTAAAAAACACGAGGCGGAGGAGCGCAAGGCTAACGAAGACGCTTTTGTTAAATTGGCGCGCCACAGTCTGGAGACGTTCGTTAAGACGCGCAAGCCCGCAACTTTGCCCGCCGACCTGCCCGAAGAACTTATCAATCGCCGCGCAGGAGCTTTCGTGAGCTTGCACAAGGACGGAAATCTGCGTGGGTGTATCGGTACGATTATAGCGACGCAGGATAATCTTGCCGAAGAAATTTTGCAGAACGCAATTTCCGCCTGCTCCAAAGACCCGCGCTTCGAGCCCGTGACGATTGACGAGCTTGACGATATTGAATACAGCGTCGACGTTTTGGGCGAGCCGGAAAGAATTTTCGACGTTAAGGACTTGAACGTTAAACGTTACGGCGTGATTGTCGAGAACGGTGCACGCAGAGGTTTACTCTTGCCTGACTTGGAGGGCGTGGACACCGTCGCGGAGCAAATTGCAATCGCCAAACGCAAGGCGGGCATTCGTCCCGAAGAAAAAGTTGCGCTGTGGAGATTTGAAGTCATTCGCCACCACTGAGGGGGGCTTGGCATGAAAAAAATTTTTGCGGCGGTTGTCGCGGTTATTGTCATGACGACGGCTTTTGCTACGGTGCTGGCGTCAAGCTACGTAGGCAACGCCAAAACTAAAAAATTTCACTACGCCGATTGCTCCATGGTCAACAAGATGAATCCCACGAACAAAGTTTTCATGAACAGCCGCGAGGAAGCGGTTGCGGCGGGCTACGTCCCCTGCAAACGTTGCAAACCCTAAGGAGATTTTATGGACAAGTTAAAAGTAATTTTTATGGGCACGCCCGATTTTGCCGTGCCGAGTTTAGCCGCGCTCACCGACAAGACGGAAATAATTTGTGTCGTCACGCAACCCGACAGACCCAAGGGGCGTGGTCATAAATTTCAGCCGCCGCCCGTCAAAGTTTTTGCCGAGGAAAATAATTTGCGCGTAATTCAGCCGCTCAAAGTCAAAGCTCCGGAAGTCGTCGCCGAACTCGCTGCGCTCAAGCCGGATTTAATCGTCGTCGTTGCGTTCGGACAAATTTTATCGCAAAAAATTTTGGACATCCCGCGCTTCGGTTGCATAAATGTTCATGCGTCGCTGTTGCCGAAATATCGCGGGGCGGCACCGATTGAATGGGCGATGATAAACGGCGAAACCGTCACGGGAATCACGACAATGCAGATGAACGCGGGACTTGACACGGGCGACATTTTGCTCCAAAGCGAAGTAAAAATTTCCGAGGAAATGATTTTGCCCGAACTGCGCGAACGGCTAATGACGGTCGGCGCGGACTTGCTACTCAAGACGCTGTACAAACTTCAAAACGGCGAACTTCAGCCGATAAAGCAAGATGATTCGCTGTCGACGTATGCGCCGCTGCTGAAAAAGGACACGGGGCTGATTGATTGGAAAAAATCTGCGCGGGCGATACACAATCTTGTACGCGGACTTTACGGCGGGGCGCGTGCGGGCAAATTTAAAATCTGGCGGACACGGCTGGCGGAGGAAAAACTTTTGCCTGGAGAAATTAAAATCGCCAGCGGAAAATTTTTTGTTGGGACGGGCGACGGTTCGCTGGAGATTTTGGAAATACAAGCTCCCAACGCCAAGAAACTCAACGCGGCAGATTTTTTGCGCGGCAATAAAGTTGGTGAAAATTTTTGGACGAGCGAATAATCGCGACGATAGAACAGAGCGCGGACGATTGGCAATATAGCTTGCGCCCGCGCAGATTGGCGGAATATATCGGGCAGGACAAGGCTAAGGAAAATTTATCAGTGTTCGTCAAGGCGGCAGTCAAACGGCGGGAGGCTCTCGACCACGTGCTTTTATACGGACCGCCGGGGCTTGGCAAAACGACTTTGGCAGCGATAATCGCAAACGAACTGGGCGTAAATTTCCGTCAAACTTCGGGACCGGCAATCGAACGGACGGGCGACCTCGCGGCAATCCTGACGAATTTACAGGAGCGCGACGTTTTATTTATCGACGAGATACACCGCCTGAGCCGCCAAGTTGAAGAAATTTTATATTCGGCAATGGAAGACTTCGCGCTTGATATAATCATCGGCAAGGGACCGCGGGCGCGGAGCATTCGCGTAGATATTTCGCCGTTCACGCTGATTGGCGCGACGACAAAAGCAGGTTCGTTATCGCCGCCGTTGCGTGACAGATTCGGCGTCATCAGTCGGCTTGAATATTATTCGACGGAGGCATTGGTTGAAATCATCACCCGCGCCGCGCAGATTTTAAAAATCCCGATTGAACTCGGCGGCGCGCAGGAAATTGCTCGACGTTCAAGGGGGACGCCGCGCATTGCCAACAGACTTTTAAAACGTATCCGCGACTTCGCGCAGGTTGAAGGCTCGCAAGTTATAACCAATGAGATTGCCGATAAAGCCCTGCTGGCGTTGGAAGTTGACCGCGTTGGACTCGACCACACAGACCGGCGCATGTTGGACGCTATGATAAAAAAATTTCGCGGGCGTCCCGTGGGTTTGGATACACTTGCCGCCGCAATCAGCGAATCGCGCGAAACTATTGAGGATATTTACGAGCCGTACCTTTTGCAGCTGGGCTTTATCATGCGGACACCGCGCGGGCGTGTCGTCACGGAGGCGGGCTATTTGCACATGGGCGTTGCCTATCCGAAATCAAATGATGTTCCGACGCTCTTTGACTTTGAGGAGGCTTGAAAAATTTTTTGTTGATTGATAAAATAAAGCTCCTCGGAGACGTGCCTCAATATGGTCACGAATAGATAAAAACAGATCGGTTACGTTGTGGGGTGCGGAGACGACAAAGGAACCGACAAATCCCCCTTGCGATTTAATTCGTGAGGGGGATTCGTCGTTAGGGCAAATTCAAAATATGCGGCGCGGTTTACTTTTTTATAGCCGCGTGATATAATTGCCCGCAAATTTATTTTCCAATGTTTGAGAGGAGAACTTTGAAAGCTTATGGCAAAAAAAATGAAGACGATGGACGGCAATGCAGCGGCGGCGTATATTTCTTACGCCTTCACGGACGTTGCGGCGATTTATCCGATAACGCCGTCGTCGCCTATGGCTGAAGAGGTCGACGTCATGGCGGCGCGTGGCGTCAAAAATATTTTCGGGCAGAAAGTTCGTTTGGTGGAAATGCAATCGGAAGGCGGCGCGGCGGGTACCGTTCACGGCTCACTGCAAGCGGGCGCGCTGACCACAACTTACACGGCGTCGCAGGGCTTTTTGCTGATGATTCCCAACCTGTACAAAATCGCGGGCGAACTTTTGCCGGGCGTCTTCCACGTCTCTGCGCGGGCTTTGGCAACCTCGACGCTGTCAATTTTCGGCGACCACCAAGACGTAATGGCGGCGCGGCAGACTGGTTGCGCGATGTTGGCGGAGGCAAGTGTGCAGGAAGTTATGGACTTGTCAGCAGTGGCGCACCTCGCGGCGATTAAAGGGCGCATTCCGTTTATAAATTTCTTCGACGGCTTCCGCACCAGTCACGAGATTCAGAAAATCGAAATGATTGACTACGCGGACTTGGCAAAAATTTTAGACTTCGACGCGGTAAACAATTTCCGCCGAAACGCGCTCAATCCCGACCACCCCGTCATGCGCGGCACGGCGACTAATCCCGACGTCTACTTCCAAATTCGCGAGACCGTCAACAACAACTACGACCGCTTGCCCGATATTGTCGAAGAGGCTATGGCGGACGTGGCAAAAATCACGGGGCGCGTTCATCACGTCTTTGATTACAGCGGTGCACCCGACGCCGAACGTGTCATTATCGCTATCGGCTCCGGCTGTCAAACTGCAAGCGAGGCGGCTCAATATCTAAACGAGCGCGGCGAGAAAGTCGGCGTCGTCAACGTGCATTTATTCCGCCCGTTCAGCGTCAAACATTTCCTCAACGCCATTCCCAAAACCGTCAAGAAAATCGCCGTCCTCGACCGCACAAAAGAATCAGGAGCAGTCGGTGAACCGCTCTATCTCGACGTGAAAGCCGCCTTCTACGACGTGGCAGATAAGCCCGTTATCGTCGGCGGACGTTTCGGCTTGGGCGGCAAAGATACCACGCCCGACCAAATGCTCGCCGTCTTCGATGAACTCAAAAAAGATTCGCCCATGAACGGCTTCACAATCGGCATAAATGACGACGTGTCAAATAAATCTTTGGCGACGGCTTATCATGACGTTGACTTCACGCCCGAAGGAACCACCGCTTGCAAATTCTGGGGGCTCGGCTCGGACGGCACCGTCGGCGCAAATAAATCCGCCATTAAAATTATCGGCGACAATACAGATTTGTACGCACAAGCTTATTTTGCCTACGACAGCAAAAAATCCGGCGGCATAACCATGAGCCATTTGCGCTTCGGAAAATTGCCGATAACTTCTCCGTATCTTATCACCAAGCCCGATTTCGTCTCTTGTTCGCAGAAAAGTTACGTGCACCACTACAACTTAATCGCGGGCTTGAAACGCGGCGGCACTTTCCTTTTGAACACCGACTGGAGCGACGAGAAGCTCGGCAAAAAACTTCAGCCTTCCATGAAACGCTACATCATCGAAAATGATATTCAAGTCTACACCGTCAACGCCGTAAAAATCGCGGGCGAACTCGGACTTGGCGGACGCTTCAACATGGTCATGCAAGCGGCTTTCTTCAAGCTGGCGAATATCATTCCGATTGACGAGGCTGTTAAATATCTCAAAGACGCCGTCGAAAAATCTTACGGCTCAAAGGGGCAAAACGTCGTCGATATGAACTGCGGCGCGATTGACCAAGGCATTGCCGCGCTCCACAAAGTTGACATTAGCACGTGGAACGTTGACGATACCAGCATGAATCGCACGTTGCAACAAGTCGACCCGCCCGAATTTATCACCGATATTCAAAACGTCATGAACCGGCAGGAGGGCGACAATCTCTCCGTCAGCAAATTTGTCGAGCTGGCGGACGGCACATTCCCTGTCGGCGGCACGGCTTACGAAAAACGCGGCACGGCTATCAAAGTTCCCGCGTGGGACAAGTCAAAATGTATCGGTTGCAATCAATGTTCGTTCGTCTGCCCGCACGCCGCAATTCGCCCGATTCTCACAACCAACGACGAACTTAAAAATGCTCCCGAAGGTTTCGAGAGTATCCCGTCAAAAATTTCTCGCGGCGCGTACAATCTGACAATCGCCGTTTCAACTATGGATTGCCTCGGTTGCGGCAACTGTGCGCAAGTTTGTCCGAAGCAAGCGTTGACTATGGTTAAATATGACGACGACGCTAAGGCTCGCCAAAAAGTTTTCGATTACGGCATGAAGGTTGCGCCCAAAGTTAATCCGACGAAGAAGACGACCGTTATCGGCAGTCAATTTGAAAAGCCGTTGTTCGAGTTCAGCGGAGCCTGCGCGGGCTGTGGAGAAACTCCCTACGCGAAACTTTTAACGCAACTTTTCGGCGACCGCATGATGATTGCCAACGCAACGGGTTGCTCGTCGATTTGGGGCGCGTCGGCTCCCGCCATGCCCTACACCAAAAATCAATTCGGGCGCGGTCCCGCGTGGGGCAATTCCCTTTTCGAGGACAACGCCGAATACGGGCTGGGCATGTTCTTAGGCGTCAAAGCTGTCCGCGAATCACTTGCAAGCGACGTGGAAAAAGCTCTTGCCGAAAATATTTCCGACGAACTTAAAACCGCGCTCGCCGATTGGAAAGAAAATCTCAACGTCAGCGAAAACACCCGCGAACGCGCCGATAAATTGACTGCTCTGCTTGCCGCGCAGAAGGGCACCGACGCTTTGCTCAATAAAATTTACGATAACCGCGATTTCTTTGTTAAACGTTCGCAATGGATTCTCGGCGGCGACGGCTGGGCTTACGACATCGGCTACGGCGGACTTGACCACGTTTTGGCGAGCGGCGAAGATATTAACGTCTTTGTCTTCGACACGGAAGTTTATTCCAACACCGGCGGTCAAGCGTCCAAGGCGACACCTGCTGCGGCTATCGCGCAATTCGCGGCGACCGGCAAGCGCACCAAGAAAAAAGATTTGGGCAAGATGGCGATGAGCTACGGCTATGTTTACGTCGCGCAAGTTTCCATGGGCGCAGACCAAAATCAGTTGCTCAAAGCTATCACCGAGGCGGAGGCTTATCCGGGTCCGTCGCTGATTGTCGCTTACTCGCCTTGCATCAACCACGGCATTAGAAAAGGCATGGGCTCCAGTCAGTTGGAAGGCAAGCTTGCGGTTCAGTGCGGCTACTGGGCGAATTGGCGTTACAATCCCGTCAATAAAAAGTTCACGCTCGACAGCAAGGAGCCGGATTTCTCCAAGTTCCAAGAATTTTTGATGGGCGAAGTTCGCTACTCGTCGCTGAAAAGAAATTTCCCCGACGCCGCGCAGGAATTGTTCGAGAAAACTCAACGCGACGCCGAGGAACGCATTGCAGGTTATAAAATTCTCGCAGGAAAGTGATTACTCATGAAAAAAATTATTGTCATTCCAGGCGACGGAATCGGGCAGGAGATAACCGCCTCCGCCGTCGAAGTCCTTAAAAAAGTCGACGCAAAATTTAAAATCGGTTTGGAGTTTGAAACGCGCGACGCCGGCGGCACCTCCTACGAAAAATTCGGGACGCCCTTAACCGACGAAGCCCTCGACGCTTGCAAAAAAGCTGACGGCGTTTTATTCGGCGCGGTCGGCGGCAAAAAGTGGGATTCATTGCCCGTGCACCTGCGCCCCGAAAAAGCTATCTTCGGCTTGCGCAAAGGTCTCGGACTTTTTGCTAACCTGCGCCCGACGAAAGTTTATCCCGAACTGATAAATTCTTCGCCGCTCAAACCCGAACTCGTCGGCGGATCTGATTTGCTTATCGTCCGCGAACTCGTCGGCGGAATTTATTTCGGACCGCGCTGTGAATCTGAACTTAAAGACGGCGTCGAACAGGCGTGGGACACCGAAATTTATTCCGTGCCCGAAATCGAACGAATCACCAAGCTTGCCTTTGAAACTGCTAAACTCCGTCGCGGAAAAGTTACTTCCGTCGACAAAGCAAACGTTCTGGCGGCAAGTCGTCTGTGGAGAAAAGTTGTCGTCGACGTGGCAAAAAATTTCCCCGAAGTTGAATTGAATCATCTTTACGTCGACAACGCCGCAATGCAACTCGTCCTCAACCCGAAGCAATTCGACGTTATCGTCACGAATAATATTTTCGGCGACATTTTAAGCGACGAGGCGGCGGTTATCGGCGGGTCGATTGGTTTAATGCCCAGCGCGTCAATCGGAGAACTCACCAGCCTTTACGAACCGATTCACGGCTCCGCGCCCGACATCGCCGGCAAAGATATTGCAAACCCCATGGGCACGATTTTAAGCGCGGCTATGCTCCTGCGCTACAGCCTCAAGGAGGAGGACGCCGCAAAAGCTATCGAATCCGCGATTGATAAAACGTTGGCTGACGGCTGGCGCACCGCTGACATTTACTCCGACGGCTTTAAGAAAATCGGTACCGCGCAGGCTACAGAAATTATCTGCAGCAATCTATAAATTGAACTTTACGGCTCGTTCCTCGCTGAACGGGTCTTTTTTTTGTGCAGGGAGAAAATTTTTGACAGCACCTGAATCTAAAGCTATACTTGACAAAAAAATTTCGGGAAAGATATTACGATGAGCAAGATTGTAAATTTTTTTAACATCAACAGATACCCTACGGAGAGAAGAAATCAATTTATCTTCAACATTTTGCTGGGCGTGGTGCTCATGCTTTTTTTTGTTGCCATGAAGGATACGACCATGCGGCAGAGCTTCATCAATGGCTGGTTTGACCGCTATATAAAACTTCGCATGGATTCCGAAACGGACACGTGGAAGGCGGCTCAAGACATAATTTTTTTGGATTTCGATGACAAATCTTTTCAGACACTGGCTAAGCCGGATTTGACGCCGCGCGATAAAGTGGCGCAACTTCTGAACGTCGCTTATCAAGGCGGCGCAAAAGTCGTCGTGCTTGACATGGATTTTTCCGAAGACGATTACTCTCCTGCCAAAAAATTTGACGGCGAAGAATTTGCAAAGACTGGTTCGGAGCGCGATAAAGATTTGTTTGACCTGCTTGAACAGATAAAAAACGATTCCGCCGCGCAGACGAAAATTCTTTTGCCGCTGGCGACTTACGCTGATAGAACAATTAAGCATAACAGTTTCGCGGCACTAATCGATAATGAAAAAATTTTCGCTGTCACGCCGACGTTCACGGTAAATCAGGTGGGCGATAATTACGCTCGTTTCTGGTTGCCCTATCTTGAAGTTAAAGACGCTCAAACGGGCGAGCAAAAAATTTTATGGTCGATACCTTTGTTGACTGCCGTGCTTTACAGCGGAAATTTCGCAGAGCTGGAAAATCTTCAAGCCGAAATTCTTAACACAGACAAAAATTTTTTCGTGACGACAATAAAGAAGCCGTTCAAATTTTACAGGGAACGGACGCGGGACGGCGATTTATTGCGGGACACAATCTCTTTGCAGTATAACAGAATTCAATACGTCGCCATTCCGCCCGACGTCCTTGCGCAAATGCCTTTCGGGACGATTTCTCCGATTAATATCGGGCATTGGCGGCGGGACGGCTTGGACAACAAAAAAATCAATTGCCGCAATAAAATCGTGATTATCGGTCGTGCTGACGAAGATTGCGCCGATTTTTTTTCAACGCCCGTCGGAAATTTGCCGGGCATGTACGTTCACGGCAACAGCATCGCCTCCATTTTGGGCGAGACGCGCCCGCATTTGACTTCGCCTTACAAACACATTCTGATTGAAATAATTTTGATTGTGATTGCCTCGTATGCATTTTTAATCTTGAGCGAGTTCAGGGCAAAGTGTGTGATATTTGCGCTGACGCCGCTTTGTTGGCTTTTTACTTACATTTATTTTTGCGCCACGAACGAATTTATTTACTTGAGCTTTGCGTTTACGGCTGTTGGAGTTTATAATTTTATAAATAATATTCAGGCTTTTATTGTCGGCGGCATTTCGTTTAGGCATTTCTTTAGGAGGAGATAAAAGTTGAGCACTATCAAAAAATTCGCTGTCATGGTCGCTTTTTGCGTGGCGTTTGTTTTGGGCAATTTTCAAACGGGCTTTGCCTATCCAAAACCCGTGGCAGTCATCACCAATTACGAGGAAGTAGCGGGCGGCATTGCAATTCAGCGGGCGAACGGAATACCCGGCGGCTCGGACGCTCTGCTTTATCCCGGCGACGCGATTACTGGCAACGTCGGCTACGTGAAAATTAAATGCGCGCCCTACGCGGACTTCCACGCGCAAAACGGAGCTTACGTCATTTCCTACAATCCGCCCACAGGTATTGGCGGCGTGGCGCAAAGTGCCATTGATTACGTAAATTCTTTTTGGAACAACGTGGAAAGTGTCGTTTCCGGCGCGAGTCGTGGCTCGGACGATGAACCGAATTTGAATCCGCGACCTGGCTTTGATGTCACGTTGCTGACGAATCAAACCGTGCGCTTTGCTTGGGACGGAGCCGCAAAAAATTTCGTCATCAAGGACGGCAAGGGCAAAAAAGTTTTCGACAAAAAAATTGGCGCGGCGAATTCTATTGAACTCGTGCCGAACGCTGTAAAACTTAAGGCGGGGCAAAAATATTCGTGGAGCCTCGACGATACCGGCGACTTTAAGTTCACGATTTTAGACGCGCAGACAGAAAAAGATATTCTCGACAGACTAGCCGAACTTGACGCGGAAAATATTTCGGCGGAGGAGCGCACGTTGAAAAAGGCGGCGTATGTTCAGCTTATCAGCGACCTTTATCCGGACACGGTTGATTTGTATTGGCTAAGTGCGCAGTGGCTCAGCGAAATTTCTCCGACGGACGGAAAACTTTCGGAAGATAAAAGCGTCCTGCTGAAAAAATGCGCCCGTCACCTTGATGAGGAAATGTAAGCGGGGGAGAAATCGCCATGAAAAAATTTTTTGTCAGCCTTATGGTCGCGCTTGTATTTAATTTTGCCGCCGCCCACGCCGCTGAAGCGGATTCTTATTTTTCTTGGGACATTAAAAATATCGACGCCTATAACTCCCACAACAGGCTATTCTCGGCGATGAATAAAAAATATAATGGCGTAATTGAAATGCGCGATGAAATTTATTCTTTTGCAAACACCGGTGGCTATATCGAGGCGGCAACTTATTGCAAATTGGTGGAAGCGACGCAGAAAATAATTTTTGGCGCAGATTATTTTGATGAGGGGCTAGCAGAATTAATCGCTAAACTTTATTTGTCGGCGGGAGAATACGCCGAAGCCGAACGGGAAATAAATCTTCTTTCGGACAACGCCCACGATAATTTGACGAAAATCCGTGTGTTGAATTTGAAATCCGATTTGTGCAATCGAACGGGCAAATACGGCGAGGCTCTGCAGGTAACGCAAGCGGTTCAAAATCTTTTGCAGTCGACGCCCGATGAAACTTTATCGCTGATAAATCAGGCGCGGGTGGCGGCGGCTCTTTGCGGGCTCAACGAAAATCAAAAGTCATTGGCAATCGCCGAAAAAATTTTCCCGTCAATGCAAAATGCTTTCGGAAAATTGGACATTGAAACATTTTCGCTGATGTCTACGCTCATCGAGGATTACCGCAAACTTAATTGCCACAAAGAACGCGAAAATATTTTGGGCCTCAAAGAACAAATTGTTTTGGCGGAAAGTAAGAATCCAAATCTTGCTATCGTTGCGAAGTTTTTATCGGAGCAGATTGACTTTGATTTTGATAAAGGCGAGAACGACCGCGCGGAATTTTTGCTAAACGACGGGCTACTTGGCGCAGCTAAACTTGTTGAAAATAGTTACTATATAAGTCTTCAATTTTATAAGACGCTCAATGAAACTGCGCTCCGGCATTTAAAACCCGACCATCCCATTGTTTTGAAATCGGAGCTTGGCTTGGCTGACGTGCATAACATCGTTGGCGATATTCCCCAATCCATAGAAATTTGCACAAAAAGTTTGCCGAAGTTCAAAAAAATTTTTGGCGAACAGGGCAATGAGACATTAACCCTGATGAAAATTTTGAGCGACGATTATATTATGCTTGGAAAATACTCCGACGCGAAGAAAATCATCGACGAGAAGTTGACCGTCTGCAAAAAAAATTTCGGTGACCATGACGCGCACACCGTCGAAAGCGCAGTTGATTTGGCGAACGTTTATTACAAGACGGGCAAATATAAAACCGCCGACAAAATGCTTGAGGACATTGAAGCTGGCAACCGCGACCTCCTTGAAGCGAATCCGGCGATTTATCATGAACTTTTGCTTATCAGAGGAAATACCGCTTTTGTGACGGGTGCATATAGAAAATTCAGCGACATTATCTCTAAAGATTTGCCGATAAGAGCGAAGTTGCCCAACCGATATACAATGAGAATATATTGCGAACATATCCAGCAACAAATACTTTTGGTTCGAGCAATTACCAACCCTGATAATTTTACAGATTTAGAGCTGACAATGTTGAATTCTTTCAAGTTTACCTTAAGAGATTATCAACCAAGAATTCTGGCAACCAAAAATGAAATTGTCAAAACTTACATTGCCGCGAACAGATTTAAAGACGCGGAAAGAATTACCAAGCAAATTTATAACTTAAGTCGTGCGCACTTCGGCGAAAATAATTTTTATGAATGGGCGGCTTTAAATAATTTGTCGAAGATACGCCGCGCTGAAGGAAATTTTTCCGACGCTCTTGCTATCGATACGCAAGCCCTGCAAATTGCGGAAAAAGTTTGCGGGAGAAATTCTTTGGAGCGGTTGCAATCGCTTGATTCAATCGCGAGCGACCACGCGGCGACAGGAAATTTTTCCGAAGCGATAAAAATCCGCGAACAAACTTTGGCGGAGTATAAAAAAATTTTGGAAGACGAAGACGAAAATACCCTTCTGCTGAGAGCGAACTTGGCTGAAAGTTACGTTGCGACAAAAAGATACGACGCCGCCATAAAATTATGCGACGAAACTTTAGCTAATCAAAAAAATCCGGTGTTTATAAACGATGAAATTTCTCCTGATAAAAATATCGTGGAGTTGTTCCGCATTAAAACGACGGCGCAAAAACTTTCGGGCAAAAATGTAGACGCGGCAGAAAATTACAGGAAGATGATAAAAGCTTACGAACAGGGGCGGCTTTTCTTAAAAGAAGAAATCTTTTCTACGATTGAAAACAAATCCAGATGGTTCGCCGATAAAATTCCCGTTTACAGGGACGCCGCCGCAGTTTTCGCGTCAAGAGAAATCGCCGACAGAAATTTTGCTTTTTACTGCGCGGAGTTTTGCAAAGGTCGAAATCTCATTGACCGCTACAACGACGCGCTTGTCACGAAAGATTATCTCCTTACTTCCGATGAAAAAAATTCCCTTGCCGAGTATCAAAATTTACTCCAATCCTGCGAAGTTGCGTCCGACTACGCCGTTGCCAAGGGCGACGAAGAGCTCCTTTCAGGTCTTGAAAGGATTTACGGTATTCTTCGTCTTGACTACCATAAATTCAAGGGCGAACTTCGCAAAAAATATTCCGGCGGCAGTCAAGCTGATTCGGCAGAAGAAACTGATTCGTGGATAAAAGATTTCGACGTAAATAAAAATCGTCAAGCAATTCCCGACGGCGCGTGCTTTGTTGAGTTTATGAAAATCTCCGACGAAGAATTGCTGACGGTTTTCCTGCGCAATGACAGCGACGTTGGCGCGGCGAACATTTCCGTTGATAAAAATTTTTTTGACAGGTGCCGCCTCTATCACGAGCTTAACTCCTACGCCGACATTAACGCCTTGCACGGCGACGGAAAATATCTTTGGCGCACCGGCGACAGCAAATATATAATCGCCGCCGGAAGGACTGCGCCCGTAGCGGGAGCCGTTGCGATAAACGACTCCGCCAAGTGGTCTGAACTTAAAAAAGAATTGTCCGCCGAGCTTAGCCAAAAACTTATCCCGACGATTGAAACGTATGCGGGCGGCTCTGCACATTGGATTATTTCGCCCGACGCTGAATTGAACCTCCTGCCCTTCGAGACGCTTAACTATCGTGGCAAAATGCTGATTGAATCCGTTGATGTCAGCTACGTGCCGTCGCTTGCCGTGCTGAATTTGATGAAGAAGCGCGAGCACGAAAACTCCACCAGACAGAGCAAAGAACTTTTCGCAATGGGCGACGCTGTTTACGGGAACAGCGACGCGGCAACTTCGCGCGGCAGTCAGTTAGATTTCTTCAACACGTTGCGGAGCAAATCCAATGACAAAATTGACATAACCGCCTTGAAATGGAGCAACTTGCCCGGCACCGCTCGCGAACTCGACAAAGTTTCGCCCTTTTTTGAGAGCAAAGATATTTTCAGGCGCGAACAAGTCACGGAAAAAAATCTGCGGCGCATGAACCTAAGCGGCGAACTTTCAAAGTATAAGTATCTGCTTTTTGCGACGCACGGACTTTTTGTCCCCGAAATGCCCGAAGTCAGTTCAATCGTTCTAAGTCAAGAATTCAATGACGCGGACACGGACGGCTATATCACGGTCGGCGAGTGGATGGGCTACGATTTGCGCAGTAATCTGGTTTATCTTTCGGCGTGCGAATCGGGTTTGGGCGGCTATCAGGCGGGCGAGGGCATTGTCGGCATACCCTATGCGCTGACCGTCGCGGGCAATAAAGATACGGTGATGAGCCTTTGGAAGGTCGACGACGAGGCGACGGCGGAATTTACTTCGGCGGTTTTTGAAAAGCTAAGCAAAGGCAAGTCGGAAGTCGCCGCGCTGAATGAAACCAAACGAGAATTTTTGCAGAGCACCAATCCGAAGCATAGAGATTCGTCGGTTTGGGCGGCGTTCATATTGTACGGCATTTAAGACCGTCGATTTATTAAGCAAAAAAAAATCGCCCCTCGATTAGGAGAGGCGATAATTTTTTTTAAAGGATTAACTCATTGCGCCGGAGCGGGAGCTGGTGCTGGTGCGCCTGGTTTAATTGCGTCGTCGAATTTTGTATCCGTGAAAGGTTCCGTCGGCATGGGTTCAATCGCGAGTGCGCCGCCCTTGACTGAGGCAGTTGCAGATTCAATCGCCCTGTGCGCGGCGTCAATCGAAATGCCCAATGCCTTCATGCACTTATCGGGATTGTGGAAGCCCATAGCACTTTCGGCGGAGACCCAATCCCAATACCACTGCGCCTCACGGACGAGTTGACGGGATTCGGCGAGCTGTTCATCGGTTGCGCCTGCGAGTTTTGCGGCTTTGATGACTTTGTGTGCGCGAGCCGTCGTTTGTCCTGCCGTGCGCAAAAGTTTAAACGTGTTGTCGTTAATCGTCTGCACGCGGTGGAGCATAGTTTCGTAGGATTCGTCGTGGCACTTTGCGCAACCGGTGTCGTAGTGTTTAAGCGGGTTTGTCATCCAGTGCGAAGTGTATTTCTGACCGTCCTTGCGCATATACGGCATATGGCAATCGACGCAGGTGACGCCGTTAAGCGCGTGGATAGAATCCGTCCAAACTTCAAAGTCGGGGTGCTGAACTTTCAACATTGCGGCACCGCTATCAGGGTGAATCCAGTCGGCGTCAAATTTCGGGTCGTGACCGTCGTGATAATATTTCCATTCCTCTTCGGGACCGAGACCATTTGCGAACGGCATATGAACGCGACCGTCTTCCTTTTTCTTGAAATAATATTCGTTGTGGCACTGACCGCAGACATAAGCGCGCATTTCGTTATGCGTGGCGTTGTTTACGTCAATTCCGAGTTCCGCCATTGATTCGACGAAACCTTGATTGTAAATGCGGAGCTTCATGGTGTCGGGGTCGTGGCAGCTTGAGCAACCGAACCATTCATCATCTTTAATCGGAGCGACAACTTCATCGAACGGTTTGGAGGCAAAATCCCAGCCGCTTTCCTTGAAGTAAACGTCGTACATGTAGGAGCCTTTGCAGACTATGCAGGAGCCGAGCTGACCGGGACGGCGTTTAGAATTTAAAATATCTTCGCCGGCGTACCAGTGACCGCGGTCGTCGTCGTATTGAATGGAGAATTTGTAGCCTTTGAACAGCTCAATTTGTTCAGGCTGTTCGGTAAGGTGGGAATAAGCGTCCGCGCCGCCGAAACCTGTCGGGCTGGGAGATTTGTCCATGTTCATTTTATAAGAATTGAACTGCAACGGATAGGCTTTTTCGTAGCCCATGCGCGTTAATTTCTGGTCTTCCGGAATTGGAACCAGTTCAAATTTTGTCGCGGGCTTGGCGATAACTCTGGCGAACATTAAGCCAAAGAATGCGACGCACAAGACGAGTATGCCCGCGATGTATTTTTGCATCTTACTCAACTTTTATACCCCCTTCCAAGTGATTCGTGCCGTGCGCAACTTTGCTGTGGCACTTTAAGCAATCGTCCTGCGTACCTTCGGGCGCGGTTTCCACGTAGGACATTGTCGCGCCGTGGCAACGAACGCAGTTTTCAGCGACCATTTTGCGGGCGTCGGCGTCTAGCTTAATTCGATTCGGATAATCGCGCATTGCCTCGTGGTACATATCGACCATACCCGTGCGCCCTTTTTCAAACAGATAATGCGCGGTGTTGTCGTGCGGCAGGTGGCATTCCACGCAGTCTTGGTTGCGGTGGACTGACATTGCGAACGTTTCGGCTTCGTGTTTCATTGAGTGGCACTGTCCGCAGAAAGTTGGATTGCCGCTCGCGTGCAGTACGAATTGAACAACTCCGATTGTCGCCGCGCCCAAGATAAAGCCGCCCGCCAGACATTTGAGCGTGTGCTTTTCAAACAAAGATTTCAGGCACATTTTCCCTCCTCCTTTCCGGATTTTTTGTTGAACATACTTTTCGTTGTGGGGCGTTGTCCTTTCTTTCACTAGAAAGGTCTCAAAGAAATTTCCTATTTTTATTAATGTTTGCTTAACCTACTTTCTCTTTGTTCGCCCAAAGAGAAAGTAGCAAAGAGAAAGTGCACCTCGCAGGGGCGAGTGTCCGCTACCCGTGCGTTTCGATATTTTTCAGCGGGTGTCGCCGCCGGTATTTGCTTCCGGCAAATGCGGCGGCGGGACGGTCGTCATCCATGACGGCCGCTGATTCGTTACGTTTAAAATTTTCTAATCGCCAATAAAGTTCCTAAACAGATTGCCGTGACGCTTAGCCAAAGTAGCCAGATAAAAGGTTTCGTGCTGACTGTGGAGGTTATCGGCATGGCGGAAAGTTTTTCATACGTCGGCAAAATTTCCAGCCGTGCTTTGTCTAAGTCGCCGGATATGCCCGTCAATCGAACACGCCGCTTGCCGCCGAAAACTTCCAGCGATTTTGAAGTGCCGCCGTCGGGCGTCACGATTATCAGCGGGTGAATCACTTCCTCGGTTTCGCCGTCGGTTATCGTGATTGCCGCCGTCGCTTGAATCGGCTGATTGTGCTCGTCGTAGTCAATGTGCGCGTCCTCGAACACGTAGCCGAACTCGCCGTCCATTGCGAAAAGACCTTTGGTGAGCATTAATTCTTGAACGCTATCAATCTGCGCGGCGTGCGGAGCAATGTACACGTCGCCGCCAAAATTTTTCAGGATAGCCGGTTCACGAGCCGCGTCGGTGCCGTTGCCGTGCAGTTTCGTTAAAGCGCGGATTGCCTCGCCGTCGACCGTGTAGACGTAAAATTTTTGTCGCTCGTCCTCTTGGAAGACTTGCCCCTCGTAGATGACTTCGTGACCCGCGATTGAAACTTTTGTGCGCGGCTGAAATTCTTGCGTGACGGTTTCGCCCTGCGCGGAAATTACAATCGCCGCCAACATTGCCAAGAATCCGACGTGCGCGATTTTCCCGCCTAAACTTATCGTCCGCCCGAATTTTACGAACGTGTAAATCATAAGCGCGGCTAAGGTTAGGGCTATGGGCGAAGTGCTTTTGATGTAGAAATCCGAATCGACCGCCGCCGCCTCGCCGACTAGTTGCGTCAACAGCGGCATTGACATTCCTATCCAAACTATCGTCGCGATAAAAATCAGTAGTAAGCAACTCAAAAGGATTATGAACGACGCCTCGCCGTAGGATTTGTACAGCTCGCCTTGCGGAAGTTGCTTTGCCTTGACTAAAATTATCATCAGCCCACCGATTAGGACGAGCGCGTTGGCAAGGGCTATCACCGTTCCGATATTTGAGCCGGCGAACGAGTGCACCGAGAAATCTCCCAATATGCCCGACCGCGTTAAAAATGTTCCGTAGATGACTAGCGCGTAGGTGAACGTCGCCGCCACGTGTGCTTGTGCTAAGACCGCAGATTTTTTTCGCGCAAGGTTTATCAAGTGCAACATAACCGCCGCCAAAAGCCACGGCACCAGCGACGAATTTTCTACCGGGTCCCAGCCCCAATAGCCGCCCCAGCCTAAAACTTTATACGCCCAATAGCCGCCGATAAATATTCCCGCGCCTAAGAAACTCCACGCCGCCAATGTCCAATGTCTTGCTTCTTCCAGCCAACTTCGCGACGCCGCCTCCGTTAATAAACTGCCCAAACTCAGCGCGAACGGCACCGCTAAAAGTGCGTAGCCCACGAAGATTATCGGCGGGTGAATCGCCATCCAAAAATCTTGCAACAGCGGATTCAAGCCGACGCCCTCGAAGACCTGCGCGCTGTGTTCGGCAAAGGGTGACTTCGCCAGCACTAGGAAGACTAGCACGCTTTGCAAAAGGAAATAAATTCCCAACGCCGCCGCTTGTGTTCGCCTGAATGTCAGCACCGCGCCGATTATCGCGTGAATCAGCAACCACAATAAAAAAGAACCTTGCTGACCCGCCCAGAACGCGGAGATTTTATAAATCGTCGGGAGCGTCGTTGAAGAATAAGCCGCGACGTATTCGACGCTGAAATCGTTTTCAAAGAGCAAAATCCATAGGAGCAGACTTGCCGCCGTTATGAATCCTGCCGAGACAATCGCGATAATTTTTACCGCCCGCGCAGAGGGAATTTTTTGCGCGAAACAAATTGCCATTGCCGCAAGAGCCGCCGTCAAGCCGCCGCCCAAAAGTAAATTTCCCGTCAATAACATTCCCCCTTAATCAAGCTTGGGGTTTCTGCCCTTCGTACTTGGAGGGACATTTGATTAAAAGTTTTTTGGCGTGAAAAGTTTCGTCCGCCGCCGTGTACTTGCCGACTGCGACGATGTGATAAGCTTGGTCGAATTGGTCGGGCTTGATACCGTCGAATTTAACGCGCATAGTTTCGCCCGTCGTCTCGTCTAGCAAGCTGAAGTTGAATTCGTCGCCGTCCTGCATGGGAGCAAAATTTTTATCGAGCAGACCTTTGACTTGCACGCCGCTTGAAGACGCACGAGCCTCGGCAATGCTGACGTAGGGCGTGACGCTTTCGGCGAGATTGAAGCCTGCATAGACAACGAAGCCGACCAGCAGGACAATTAAAAAAATTTTCCGCACAAGCCGCAACTCCTTTCGATAAATTTTGCTGATTATATCATTGCAAATTTGGGCGTGCTGTTGCGCAGGCAACTATAAAAATTTTTCATTGTCGAGTTGGTCAGCGATTAAAATTGCACCAAGGTTCGCCGCTCATGAAGTCGCCGTCTGAGTAGCACGCCGCACGCGCCCGACACCCGCCAGATCCTGATGTCGCGCTCCAATGTTGCGTAATTCAGACGTTATCGCCGCGTTCATACGCAATGTTGCGCATTGCCAGTTCCTAATTCCTCATTAAAATTGCACCAGGGTTCGCCGCTCATGAAGTCGCCGCCTGAGTAGCACGCCGCACGCGCCCGACAGCCTCCGCATTTCATTTTGTATTTGCACGAGCCGCAATTCCCGCTGTATTCGAGCGTGCGCAACGTTTTTAAAATTTTATTCGACCGCCACAGCTCATCAAAGGGAATTTCGCGCACGTCGCCCAGCTCCATGTTCAAGTAAGCACACGGCTGAACTTTGCCGCGCGGACTGATTATGCAATAACTTAAACCTGCCAGACAGCCGCGCTTAAATCTCGTTTTGATTCCGAGTTGGTCGGCGATTCGTAAAAATTGCGGCGCACACGTCGGCTTGAGTTCGATTGAAACTTCCTGCTGTTTGCGCATGATTCGCGTTAAAACATTCTCGTAACCTTCCGCGCGCAGTGATTCTTCCTCAATCGTTTTGGCTCTGCCCGTCGGCACTAGGAAAAAGAAATGGTGCGCCTTTGCGCCGATTTTAACCGCGAAGTCCGTCAACGCCTCCAGCTCGTGTTGGCTCCAATCCATGACCGTCGTGTGAATTTGGAAGGGCAAGCCCGCTTCAAAGCAATTTTTCATGCCGTCGACTGCGCCCTGCCACGCGCCCGCGAACGAACGAAATTTATCGTGCTTAGCGGCGTCGAGCGAATCTAGGGAAATGCCCATGCCCTTTGCGCCGGCTGATTTCAAGTCGCGTGCCATTTGCGGCGTTATCAGCGTGCCATTCGTGCCGAAGACCACGATTAACTTTAGCCGCGTCGCGTGTTCGACGAGCTCCAAAATATCGGGGCGCATTAAAGGTTCGCCGCCGGAGAAAATCATTATCTTGAAACCTGCGCGGGCTATCTGATTCAAAAGCTCCTTAGCCTCGGCAGTGGAAAGTTCTTCCTGCGCCTTACAGCCGGCGTCGCGGTAGCAATGGGCGCAGTACATGTTGCAAGCGTTCGTTGTGTTCCATGAGACTATCAAATTAATTCCTCCTCAAGTCAGCTCGACAAGTTCGCGCAGGCGTTTATCGAAGCGGGCAATTTTTTTGTAGCCAAAGCCGCGAACGTAATCGACAGCCTCCTCGTAAAATTTGCCGCAATCTTCCGGTTGATGAGCGTCGGAGTTAATTGTTATCGGCAAGTCGTAGGCGGCGGCAACTTTCATGAAGTCCGCGTAGGGCGAAATTTCTTTGACGGGGTAGCGGTAAAGCGTGCCGGTGTTCACGTCGACCGCCATATCCGCACGTTTCAAGGCGGCGGCAACGCGCTCAAGGTAGGGCGTCGCGTCGAAGTCGGGGAAGAATTTAAACAGCCGAATATTGAACGGGTGACCCAAAATGTCGTAATTGCCGCTCGCCGCAAGGAGTTCGACCTGCGCGGCGTATTCGTCATAAATATTTTCCAAGGCGTGATTATTCCATTCGTCGATAAGTTTGGCGGCGTCGTAGCCCCAGCCCCATAAAAAGTGCACCGAGCCAATCCGGTAATCGAAATCCCAAGCGTCGAGGATTTTTTTCACGGCTCCTTGGTCGCGGAAGTTGCAAACTTCAATGCCGATTTTAACCGCGTGATTCTCCCTAAGCCGCGCCATGAAGTCAAAATAATCTTGAAGCGTGTGCTTAAACTTGTTTGTCTTGAGCCAGACCTTTTGAAATTCACCGACGGGCGAGGAATCTAAAATCAAGTCGTCGTAATAGAGCCGCTCGAATTCGGGGAAAGTGTGCGTGTGTTCGCTTACGCCAATCTCGTCAAGCCCGTGTGATTTAGCGGCGTCGAAGAAACCTTCAACCCAAGCCGCGTCGTAATCACCGTATTCAAAGTGCATGTGGTAATCAAATCGCATAAAAAATCCACGTCCTTACTAAGCCGAAAATTTTTTCGTTTTGAATTTGTCGCTCACGCCATTGCTTTAACTCTTTGGTTAAAATTTCGTCAATAATAAAACGGCGTCTTTGGCGTAGAAAAAAAATTCGCCCGCCATATGACACAAAATTATTTTTAATCTCGCCGTGGTTGTTAAATGTATTTTGCTCTGCATTTACAAACAGCGTATTGAATTGCAAAATCCTACTATGCACCAGTTGACGGCGTTCACAAACAAAAATTTATTTAATTATAGTGCAACTAGCCTTAAACTTCAACTGTTATTTAGCTCTAAAAATTTTCCTTCGCTCTTATCTAGAAAGATTGCAACATCACGACTGATTTTATCCGAAGTAAAAAAAGGCGATATAGGCGAACTATATCTCGAAACGCTAACTCAATTTGTCAACGTTTCTCGTACAAAAACTTGCGAGCAGAAAAGTCTTTACATCAAGTTGCAAATCCCGGTCGAGTTCTTTAAAGTCCATCGTAGCCGCTGTTTAGCAAATTACAGTCTGAATCGTCCACTGCCAACAGTAACTTTTATATTTCTTCCGCTTTTTGTTAAGTTAATGCCATTACACAAAGTCAGGGGGCATTTTTTATCAAATCGGAACAAATTCCTACCAAACACGAACGAATCGGATATGAAACAATAATGAATGCCCGTTGCCATAACCTAAAGGCTTTGCTACAATACACTCGACGCAAGGAAGCGCAAACAAGTTCAAAACCTGTTCAAGGAAATCCTAAAGGAGTTGTTCAAAATGAAACGTGCATACAAGGTTAAAACCATAAATAATAAAATTGCAGCGTGCGCCGAAGTTGCGACAAAGGCGGCGCGTGCCAAAGAAGTTTCTTTCATCATGGTTGCAAAGGGCGTGCTCGGCTTCAGAGAGAGCGCGCACATCATCAAGGTCGGCGAGGAGACAGGTTGCGCTATCAGCATCGCGTCGGGCAAGAAACATGGCACGACGAAAAGCATCCTCTCGCTCGTCAACCTGACAATCAAGCCCGGTAAAAGCCTCGTGCTCAATATCAAGGGAGAACGCAACGAAGAGGCCTTCCGCGAAGTGTCGAAAATTATCGGCGGCGAGACCGATTCTAACAGCTAATTTGAAATCAACTTAACCCACCCACTCATAAAAACCCCACTTAAAAAGCCTCCGCCTGCAAAAGGTCGGGGGCTTATTTTTTATGGCAGATTAAATCGTTCGTTCAAAGTTTCATCAGGCTGAATTTTTACTTTAAGCCGCCGTGAAATTATTCCGGCGCAGTTTGCGGCAGATTAAATCGTTCGTTCAAAGTTTGGTCAGGCTGAATTTTTACTTCAAGCCGCCGCGAAATTATTCCGTGAGCGTGGAGCGTCCGCGAAATATTTTTGCCCATGTAAAGCGGGTGCGGCCAATTATCAACGTCGTCGCCCTTCGGAACGGTGATTGTTACCTCGTCAAGCCCTGCGCGGTCGGCGGCAATTATTTGGTCGATTAGGTGTTGGCTGACTTCCACGCAAATTTTTTCGGGCACGTGATTAAATGTCGACGGGCAAAGCGTCCGTTTGCCGCTGAAAATCCACGTGAACAGCGCGAACGCCAATATCGGCAGGATGAGCGCGGCTCGCGGAAATTTTTTTATCCAGAAGCTCAACGCCGCGAAGAATATCACGAACACAAAGAAGAAAAATCCGAATTGAACGTCGGGGCGCAGTGCGTAAACAGGATTTGCACGCGCAGTTACCAAAATTATGTACGCCGTCCACAGCGGCAAGCACAGCCAGAATTTTTTTATCGTGCGCCAAAGTTCCTTGTCTTCCCGCCAAATAAAAATCGTCGTGACCGCCGCGAAAATTATCAGTGCCGCGCCGCGATTGTCGAAAAGGAGCGATTGAATTAACGTTGACGCCGTGTAAAGTATCAGCAGGAAATAATTTTCTTCGTGCGCCATGGAATTCGCCCGCCCGCCGTTCGCCTCGAATAGCAAACTTATCAACCAGAAAATCAAAATCACGAACAGCGTTTTATTCGCGACGAAAAATTTTTTAAGCTTGAATTCCTTGGGCTCCACGCGAAGTAACAACTCGACGGAAATAAAAATCGCCAAGACGCACGAGGACAGCACGTTGGAAAAAATTGCTAGGTACAGCGCGAAAAATAAATTCAAGGCGTACGGCGTCACGTGCGCGAAAAATCTTTTAGTCACGTCGACACGAGTCAAAAATAAAACTAACGCCGCGTTTAAAACATTTGGCAAAACATAGTTGAAGACGCAATCGGCGTCGGTCGTGTGGAAGAGATAAAAATTGTCCTGCGTGTTGTGCTTGAGGAAAATTGCGAAGTGCAGGAGCAAGAACATCGCGCCGAATAAATTTGCTGACATTTCGCCGAGCCGAAAAATTTTTTCCGCGAACTTCACGAACCAAAAAATATAAGCCGTGATAAAAATGCTGACAATCAGCGCGGCGGAAATTGTTACCGCCGTCAAATAATCGCCGATAATCGGATTGACGACGTAAGCCGCGAAGTAGCCGCAAATCGGGAAAAAAGTTTCGGGCAAAACTTTTATCGGGTTCCAGCCGCCCCATTTCGGCAAGCCAACGCGGGCGTCGGAGATAACGTTCCAATCGTCGCCGTCAAATAAAACAATCGGGTGCACTTGCGAAAAAAAAATAAACATCGCCGCGAAAATCAGCGTGCCTGTCATAAAGGTAAGGGAAAAATTTTTCATTGTGAACTCCTATTTATCGGCGGGCTTGTCGGTCTCGGCAATGTATTTTCGTGCCGCGTCGACGACAGAGTTTTTCAGCTCAAGAATCGGAATGTTTTTAACCTGTGCGCCCGCAACATTTTGATGACCGCCGCCGCCGAATTTCTCCATGATGACTTGAACGTTCAAATCGCCGCTGGAGCGCGCGCTTATCCCGACCATATCGTTTTTCATTTGGAACAGGATAATCGTCATGCGCACGCCCTCGACGCGCAAAAGTCCGTCGGCCGCCTGACCGGCGATTGCCTGCACGTTCGGGATAATGTTTTCAATGTAAGAGACGACCAGCCCGCCCTCGAAATATTCCGATTGCGCTTTGGTCTTGGCGAGCGACACGGTTGTTTCGTAGTCAGATTTGAAAAGATAATTCACGACAACGGGGTCAGCACCGCTGCGCCGCAGATAAGCCGCCGCCTCGAAAGTCCGTGCGCCCGCCTGTATAGAAAAATTTTTCGTGTCGACGACGATGCCCGAATAGAGCGCAGTCGCCGCCAGCTTGCCGATTTTAATTTTCTCGTCGAAGTACATTAAAAGTTCCGTAACCATTTCGCACGTCGAACTTGAGCCGGGTTCCAGATAAGTTATCGCGGGATTTTTAATCGTGTTTTCGTTGCGGCGGTGGTGGTCAATGACGATGACTTTTTTAATCCGTTCAAGGAGAATCGGCGCGGCGACGAGTTTTGGGATAAACGTATCGACGACGACCAACAGCGGCTCAAGCGCGTTGGAAATGCTGATGTCGTTCTCCGTCACGAAAATATTTTTGTAAGCGTCGTCCTTTTTGAGGAGTTCGATAATTTTTTCGACGCTGTCAAGCCAGTTGCTGAGGACGATATGCACGGGCTTGCCCAAACTTTTAGCCATGAGCGCGACGCCGACCGCCGCCCCGAATGCGTCATAATCTTCGCGGGTGTGCCCCATGATAAAAATTTCGTCCGCCGCCGCCATTGTGTCGCGAATTGAATGGCTCATGACGCGGGCTTTGACGCGGGTGTTGCGCTCGACAGCCTTAGCTCTGCCGCCGAAGAATTGCATTTTATCGCCGATATTGACTGCCACTTGGTCACCGCCGCGAGCCAATGCCAAATTCAAGCCCGCCTGCGCTTTTGTATCCAGTTCGCTCATTGATTGTTCGTCGGAAGGTTTTTCGGCGACCGACGCGCCCATAGACAACGTAACTTGTAGCTGGTGCTTGTTAACGAGTTGGCGCACCTTGTCCAAGACGACAAATTTTTGGGCAATCGCAAGCTCCAATGCGCGACGTTCCAGCAGGACGAGATATAAATCGCTCGACACGCGCCGCATAAAGCCCGCCAAAGATTCTACCCATTTCTCCAAAATTTCGCTGACGGACAGCATGAGCGAAGTTTTTTCCGCCTCCGTCAAGCCTTGAGTCACTTCGTCGTAGTTGTCAATCTGCACGTAAATAATCGCCGTGCGGCTCCGCGAATACTCTATCTTTAAATCTTCGTAGGGCGTAATCTCCCGCGCGAACAGCACAATCATGCGCGAATAGTCCGCGTTGGCTTGCAAGTGGCGATACTTAACCAGGAAGTGCCGATAAAACTCCTCGACTTCGCCGTCCGTCGTCTTGCGTTGCCGCAGAGATTTAATTTGATATTCGCCCTCCTTCGGCGCGGGATTTTCTCCTTCGGGCGCAAGCGACGAAATTTCTTCGGGCAACAAACCTTCCCAAAATTCCTCAATGTCCATGCCCTGTTGCGGAAGAACTTCGGCGAAATTTTGCATAATCGAATTGCACCACTGTAGCCGCCGTTCTTCGTCGACGACGATAATTCCTTCCGGCAACTTCGTCATGGCGTAATACATCATGTCGTTGAAATTCCCGATGACATTTTCGGCGTATTCTTTAAATCTTTTCTCGCGCTCACGCCGCCGCACGATAGCGAACCAAATCAACAAGCCCAGCACCAAAAAAGACATCGCGCCCAAAATTTTGTTGTATTGGAAAATTATCACGGTCATAACCAACATAACTGCCAGATTAATCACCGAATCGGGCCACGCGGATAAAATTCTCGGCACGTCCTCACCTCCCTAGTCCTTGAAAAGTCTTTTCCGGTAATCGAAGAGCATATCGACCAAGCCCGTTATCGCCACCAGCTGCAATAAAAACATGTTCAAGACTAAAATCACGTAAAAAATTCGCCGCATGATTTTTGAAATTTTATATCGGTCGAAGATAAAAGATAACAACGCCAGCCCTTGCAAGAGCCCGATTATCATTGAGACAATCGTCAAGTTCAGCGATATTTCGTAAATCTCCGTCCAGCCGCGCGTCAAGCCCCAATAAATTCCCAGCCCGCCGATTATCCCCGTGTAGAAGAACAGCGCGGGGAATTTCCATTCGGCGAACGGCGGCATTGTCGGCAATTTCATTTGCAGTTTCGGGAAAATCCATTTAGACGTGAACCAAACCGCCACCGAATTTATCAGCGCACTGAGCATTAGCAACGTCGGCATTAAAAATGTCAGCGTCTGCAGGGCTGGCTCCACTTGGCTTTTTGCCTCGTTGATTCGGACTTTATCGACGCCCATGCCTTCATACATTGCAAAGGATTCGTTAAATGATTCGCGCACCATTTCAACTTGCGTTTCGATAAAGTTCACGTCCATTATCACCAGCAGGAGCCACAGCGACAAAACCTGCGCGGCGGAAGCAACGATTAGCGTTGTCAAAAAAATTCTCACCGCGCCGAAATTTTTCTTGACGCACCAACCGAGCGCGACGCCGCATATCCCGAAACTCAAAACAATTCGGGCGGCGAGCAACGGGCTGATTAAAATCGCCAACAAAATAAACGCGACGACCAGCGCGGTTAAGCCTTTGCCCGCCCCTTGACGCGCCGTCAGCAATGCCAACGGCACCGCGCAAAAAAATTCCAAAAACATGCCGAGAATCGGGACGTAGACCGTGACGAGCCCCATTATCACCGTTATCGCCACGAACAGACCGCCTTCGACCGTCGGCGTAATATTTCTTCCCATCCAACTTCCTCCGAAAAAATTTTACGCATTATACCAGACGCCGAAAACTTTTGCCATAGTTGAATTCTCTTCAAAAAAAATTCCCTCCGCCTTGGAGGGCTTTTTTATTGCTTTTTTATGTATTTCTTCAATTTATTGTGCTTTTGACACTCCCCACACAAGGGATAAAAGACAAATTTATTTTTGATTTTTAGCAAGTTTTTTCAAGTAGCTCCAGTCACATTTGGAGATTCTTCCAAAAAAGGTTGCACGTAACCATATTCAGCTCGCTGTCCGCGCTTGAGAATATTTTCAACTGTCGGATTCGAGAGCCCAACCGCTTTAGAGACGAATGAATCATGATAGGCGACGATTAATCCAGCCGTGGAACTAGTAGCTGGAGCGGATAGCGGACAAAGTGACACCCAAGCTAATCTGAACATAAACTTGCCTGTGACAGAACGCCTCCTTGAACGCGGCGACGTTGCATGAACCGCTCATCGATCACCTTGACCGCGCGAAGGAAAAAATCGCCGCACTGGAAAATAGAATTACGAGGTTGACGCGCGGAGACTGGTACGCCAAACTTTTTATCAGCCAAAGAATCAAGATTACGAAGAAAATCATCTTCAACATGCTTATGCCCCCTTTCCGGGGGTTGATTAACCGCTCCGCCCGTCGGAAGACTGCGCAAGTTCAACGTAGAAAATTTACCACACGCTTAACGACTTTTCAAGGTTTGTGAGCGTCACCCCAAGCGCATAATCCGTCGAGCAAAGGGATTAAAGATTTCCCGCGTTTTGTTAAAGAGTACTCCACCTTCAGCGGAAGTTGGTCGTACTCTTTTCTTTTTATCAAATCGTCCGCTTCCAACTCTTTTAACGTCCGATTTAGCATGAAAAACGAGATTTCGCCCAAATATCGCTTCATTTCCCCGAAACGTACCGCTCCAAACTCCATTAACGTGTACAACACCCGCATTTTGTACTTGCCCTTAATCAATTTCAGCGTGTAAGCTAAGCCTGTGTCCTTGAAACTCTCATTTCCTATGCATCTTTCCATTTTTATCGCCTCTAATAAAAAAATTCGTACTTGATACCAAAATTTTTTCTGTTATTATACCACCGAGCATAAATTTTAGGAGAGTGAACTTGATGAGCAGAAAAATTATCGTTTTAAATGGCAGTCCGCGCCCGAAAGGCAATACTTCCGCGCTGGTTGAGGAATTTACTCGCGGCGCACGCGAAAAAGGTTGCGAAGTCGAAGTTTTTTTCCTCGACAAGATGAATATTCACGGTTGTAAAGGTTGTTTCGGCGGCGGACGCAATCCCGATAGCCCTTGCGTGCAAAAAGACGACATGGACAAGATTTATCCCGCGTATAAAGCCGCTGACCTCGTTGTTTTGGCGACTCCGCTTTATTATTGGAACTTCAGCGGACAACTTCGCACGGCTTTTGATAGATTGTTCGCCGTCGCTGAATGCGATCCGAATCTCGCCAACCCTAAAAAAGAATCCGTCTTGTTAATGGCGGCGGAAGGTTACGGCTTCGACGACGCGCTGACTTATTATCAAAATCTGATGAAACATCTCGGCTGGACGGAGCGCGGTCACGTTTTGGCGGGCGGCGTCTTTAAAGTCGGCGACATTAAAGGTCACAAAGAATTAACGGAGGCTTACGAACTCGGCAAAAAAGTCGCGCAAGGCAACGGTCTTTGAAGAGAACTCGTCGCGGCGGTCGAGCGTTATAAATTTTTAATCGGTTACGCGGCGAAATCAATGCAACGAAAATTTTTTTAAAAGTTTTCCTTCGTGTGGTGGCACGGAGGATTTTTTTTCGTGGAAAAATTTATCGCAACGGTGTAGAATAGGCGCGTTTGAAATTTTAAGTCAAAGGAGAAAGAATTTTATGCCGGTAATGGAATATTTGGAGCGCAATGCTCGACTTTACGGCGATGAAGTCGCGCTAGTCGAATTAAATCCGGCGGTAGCGGACGGTCGACGCATGAGTTGGAAAGAATTCAGCTTAATTGAATCGAATACGTTCGCGCCCTATCGTCGGGAGATAACTTGGCGCGTTTTCGACGAAAAAGCTAACCGTTGCGCGAATCTTTTAATCGAACGCGGCGTTCGCAAGGGCGATAAGGTCGCAATTTTGATGTATAACTGCCTTGAATGGCTCCCGATTTATTTTGGCGTGCTAAAATCGGGCGCAATCGCCGTTCCGTTCAATTTTCGCTACGATGCAGCCGAAATTCTCTACTGCGCGGAGCTCGCCGAGGTCGACGTGATAATTTTTGGCTCAGAATTCATTGGACGTATCGAAACTAACGCTGAACGCCTTAGCAAAGGACGACTTTTGATTTATGTTGGCGATAATTGCCCCAGTTTTGCCGAAAGTTATCACATTATGGTTGATGATTGCTCAAGTTTGCCGCCGATGGTCGGAGGAATCACGGAAGAAGACTTCGGAGCGATTTATTTTTCGTCTGGGACAACTGGTTTTCCAAAAGCGATACTTCACAAGCACCAAAGCTTAACTCAAGCCGCGCAAATGGAGCAAAAACATCATTTAACGTCGCGGGAAGATAATTTTTTGTGTATACCGCCGCTTTATCACACTGGCGCGAAATTTCATTGGATGGGAAGCTTAGTTGCGGGTTCAAAAGCTGTTTTACTCAAAGGAACGAAGCCTGAAATCATTTTGGACGCTGTTTCAAAGGAAAAATGCACAATCGTCTGGCTTTTGGTGCCGTGGGCGCAAGATATTGTCGACGCGCTGGACAGAGGCGATTTAAAACTCGAAAATTACAATTTAAAGCAGTGGCGGCTCATGCATATCGGTGCGCAACCCGTTCCGCCGAGTTTAATCAGCCGTTGGAAAAAATATTTCCCGAATCACGACTACGACACGAATTATGGCTTGAGCGAGTCGACAGGCCCCGGTTGTGTGCACTTGGGATTGGAAAATATTTCAAAAGTTGGTGCAATCGGCGTGCCTGGCTATCGTTGGGAGTGCAAAATCGTCGACGAACATGAAAAAACTGTTCAAAAGGGCGAAGTTGGCGAACTTTGCGTAAAAGGTCCTGGCGTTATGACGTGTTACTACAACGATCCGCAGGCAACCGCCGAAGTTTTGAAAGACGACTGGCTTTTTACGGGCGATATGGCGTATCAGGACGAGGACGGCTTTTATTTTCTTGTTGACCGCAAAAAAGACGTTATTATCAGCGGCGGCGAGAATATTTATCCGGTTCAGATTGAAGATTTCCTGCACAAATTCGCGAAAATTAAAGACGTGGCGGTTATCGGCTTGCCTGACAGGCGTTTGGGCGAAATTTCTGCTGCGATTATCGAAATTCAACCTGGCGTCGAGTGCACGGAGGAGGAAATTAATAATTTCTGCCTTGAATTGCCGCGTTATAAACGTCCGAAGAAGATTATTTTTGCCGACGTGCCGCGAAATGCCACTGGAAAGATTGAAAAGCCCGTTTTACGCAAAAGATATGGCGCAGATAAACTTGTTGCGCTGGAAAATCGTAGTTAAGAGGTGAATTTTAATGAAAGCAACACAACTTTACGCGCCGACGCTGCGTGAATCGCCCGCCGAAGCCGAACTTATCAGCCATAAACTGATGTATCGCGCGGGATTGATTAGAAAAGCCGCTGGCGGACTTTATTCTTACTTGCCGCTCGGTTGGCGCACGATAAAAAAGATTATGCAAATCATTCGCGAGGAAATGGACGCTAAAGGCGGGCAAGAAATCATGATGCCAATCGTTCAACCGGCTGAAATGTGGAAAGAATCGGGTCGTTGGGCGGTTTACGGCGATGAAATGATGCGTTTGAAGGACAGACATGGCAGAGAGTTCGCATTAGGCCCCACGCACGAGGAAATGATTACAACTTTGATTCGCGACGAGGTTCGTTCTTATAAACAGCTACCCGTTATGCTTTATCAGATACAAAACAAGTACCGCGATGAAATTCGACCGCGTTTTGGGCTGATGAGGAGCCGCGAATTCATTATGAAGGATTTATATTCCTTCGACCGCGACGTTGACGGCATGAATATTTCCTACGACAAGATGTACGACGCTTACAGCAGGGTTTTTGAGCGTTGCGGGCTGAAATTTCGTGCTGTCGAGGCGGATAACGGCGCAATCGGCGGCGGTCACTCCCACGAATTCACGGTTTTAGCTCCGAGCGGCGAAAGTAGCATTGCTTACTGCGAAAATTGCAATTTTGCGGCGAGCGACGAGAAAGCCGAGCTAAAAATCATTCAAAGTGCGCCTGAAGAGCTTAAACCGCTGGAAAAAGTTAAAACTCCGGACTGTCACACGATTGAACTTGTAAAAAACTTTTTGAACGTGCCGATTGAGAAGACGATTAAGGCTGTGGCGTTCATGGACGACGACGAGCGGCTAATTTTGGCGTTTGTGCGCGGCGACCACGAAGTCAACGAGATAAAAGTTATAAATTCGGTCGAGGGCGCGAATCATCTTTACATGGCGGGCGATAAATTGATTGAAAATGCCGGAACTGTGGCTGGATTCATGAGCCCGATTGGAATTTTAAACGCAATTATCGTTGTCGACCAAAGTGTAATGCTTATGTCGAACGCGGTGGCTGGTGCGAACGAAATTGACGCGCATTTTATCAACGTGACGCCGCGCAGAGACTTTGACGCGGAAAAAATTATTGTGGCGGATATTCGCATGGTACAAGAGGGCGATCCGTGCCCGCATTGCGGCTCACCGCTCAAAATGACGCGCGGAATTGAAGTTGGACAGATTTTTACGCTTGGAAAGAAATATTCCGAGACTTTAAACGCAAAATTCCTTGACGAAGACGGCTCGACGAAAGTTTTTGAAATGGGTTGCTACGGAATCGGCGTCGGGAGGACGATGGCGGCGGCGATTGAGCAGAATAACGACGCTGACGGAATAATTTGGACGCGAGCTATTGCGCCGTTCGAGGTTGTGGTCGTGCCCGTCAACGCAAAAGACGACAAACAGCTTGCATTTGCGGAAAAAATTTATAATGAACTGCAAAAATCGGGCGTCGACGTGCTTTTAGACGACAGAAAAGAGCGCGCGGGCGTCAAATTCAAGGATTGCGACCTTATCGGCTATCCTTTGCGCGTGACGATTAGCCCGAAGGCTTTAGAAAGCGGAAATATTGAAGTAAAAGTTCGTCGGACGGGAGAATTTTTGAATTTTGCCCGCGAAAATTGCGTAGAAAAAATTTTGGAGCTGTTGAAGACGCTATAAAGAAATTGGGAACCGTGTACCTGCGTAAATTGGTGCACGGTTCCTAAAAATTTTGT
>JAFPVP010000068.1 GCA_017412925.1 Selenomonadaceae bacterium | reverse complement strand
TGCCCTTTGAAGAATTTTTAACGGAATTGCGTTGACGTTTAAGCGCGGCGATGTGCTGAAATTTTTTGTCGGCTAATCGCGCTAACTGGATGCAACGTCACGTTGCCCGTGGAATTGGGGCTTGCCGTTCGAGGAATTTTTAACGGAGCTTTGAGGAGGACTTATGAAAAAATTTTTTGTGCCGCTGATTCTGGCGGTAATTTTTTTGAGCGGTTGCGGGCAAGAAGATTCGCCCGAAGCCGCGCTTAACGAAATAAAAATCGCGCTCGCCGAAAGAGATTCTGCAAAACTTTCCGAGCGCGTGGACTTGGATAAATTTTTCGCGACGACCTACGACGCCACGACGATTGAGCTTGCCAAAAATTACGACGAGTACGGAGCAAAATATCCCGACGACCCCTACTTTCAGCACAGCGCGGATTTTTTGACGACTTACAACGCCGAGCATAAAGATTTGCACCTGAAATTTTTGGACGGCGTAAAAAATTCTTTCTTCGCCAAAGTGCCCGAACCCGCCACGCCCGAAGAAAATCCGACTGCCTACGTTGCCAACGAATTTGAAAAGATTCGCGCCGCTACCAACGCCACGATTAAAGAAACGCGCATTGAGGACGACCGCGCAACGATAATTTTGGAGCTTGCGGGCGATAGCTCTCTGCGCGGGCAATTTATCGGACAGATGACTTTTGAGCTTGCCTTCCACCGCGACGAAAAAAATCGCTGGCACTTCGACAGAATAGAAAATCTTGATGAATTGATGCCGCCGCTCGTCGACAAGGCGGAGCTCGTCTGGATAAATTTTAATCAGCCTTTATAAAAAACTCTTGACTTTTTGTCTAATTGGTGTTAAGGTTGCAACCAAAAGAGAGGTGAGCGACTTGGCAGAAGAAAAAAAGGTAGTGATTGACAACGAGGACGGCGACAGCGCGGAAATAAATTTGCAAATGGATCAGCCCGCGCCCGAAGTCGAAGAGATAGACACGGCGGCGGAGCTTGAAAATTTGAAAGCGGAACTCAACGCCAAAGACGACAGATTAATCCGGTTGCAGGCGGACTTCGACAACTTCAGGAAACGCACAGCCAGAGAACAAGCCGATATAGCGGCGGTCGTTGAGCAGGCTTTTCTGAAGGATTTGCTCCCGTTGCTTGATAATTTAAGTCGGGCGTCGGACGCAATGGAGAATGCTGACGTTGAAACTTTGCGCAAGGGAATCGAGATGATCAAGCAGGAAACCGTAGCCGTCATGGGCAAGCACGGGCTCGAACCGATTGAAGCTTTGGATAAACCTTTCGACCCGAATTTTCATCAGGCGGTTGGCACGGTTAAAGACGATAGCAAGGCGGACGGAACTGTTGCCGCAGAATTTCAACGCGGATACATCGCGCGCGGCAGAGTGATTCGTCCAAGTATGGTTCAAGTTGTAAACAATGCGTAACAGGAGGAATTAATTATGAGTAAAGTCATTGGCATAGATTTAGGCACAACAAACAGCGTCGTCAGCGTCATTGAAGGCGGCGAACCTACAGTTATCACGAACCCCGAAGGCAGCAGAATTACGCCGTCGGTTGTCGGTTTCACTAAAGACGGTCAACGCCTTGTCGGGCAACTGGCAAAACGTCAAGCCGTGAGCAACCCCGATAGAACAGTTTCTTCTATCAAGCGGCACATGGGCGAAAGCTACAAAGTTTCAATCGACGGCAAAGATTACACGCCGCCCGAAATTTCCGCTATGGTTCTGCAGAAACTTAAAGCCGACGCGGAGGCTTATCTCGGCGAGACCGTCAAGCAGGCAGTTATCACCGTTCCCGCTTACTTCAACGACAGCCAACGCCAGGCGACCAAAGACGCCGGCACTATCGCGGGGCTTGAAGTTTTGCGCATAATCAACGAGCCGACAGCTGCCGCGCTTGCTTACGGTTTGGATAAGGACAACGACGAAACCATTTTGGTTTTCGACCTCGGCGGCGGCACGTTCGACGTTTCAATCCTTGAACTCGACGAACACACCTTTGAAGTTAAAGCGACCAGCGGCGACACGCACCTCGGCGGAGACGACTTCGACAAAAAGGTTATGGATTGGATGGTTGCCGAATTCAAGCGTGACAACGGCATTGACCTTTCCAAAGACAAAATGAGCGCGCAACGTCTGATTGAGGCGGCGGAGAAGGCTAAGATTGAGTTGAGCTCCATGACTTCCACGAATATCAATCTGCCGTTCATCACCGCCGACGCCTCCGGTCCTAAGCATTTAGACTTGACGTTGACGCGGGCGAAATTCGATGATTTGACGCGCGACCTCGTCGAACGCACAATGGAACCGACCCGCAACGCCATGAAGGACGCGGGCTTGACGGGCAAAGACATTGACAAAATTATCCTCGTGGGCGGCTCCAGCAGAATCCCCGCCGTGCAGAATGCAATCCGCGAAATTTTGGGCAAAGAACCTTCCAAGGGCATCAACCCCGACGAATGCGTTTCAATCGGCGCGGCAATTCAAGGCGGCGTATTGGCGGGCGAATTCGGCAAGGGCAATGAAATTCTTCTGCTCGACGTGACTCCGTTGTCCTTGGGCATTGAAACGCTCGGCGGTGTCTGCACGAAAATTATCGAACGCAACACGACTATCCCGACGCAAAAATCTCAAGTCTTCTCGACGGCGGCGGACGGTCAAACCAGCGTTGAAATTCACGTCCTGCAGGGCGAACGCGAGATGGCTGCCGGCAATAAAACTTTGGGACGCTTTGTCCTCAGCGATATTCCGCCCGCACCGCGCGGAGTTCCGCAGATTGAAGTTACCTTCGACATCGACCGCAACGGCATTGTCAACGTTTCGGCTAAAGATAAAAGTACCGGCAAGGAGCAGAAAATTACAATTCAATCGTCGAGCGGCATGAGCAAGGAAGATATTGACCGCATGGTTAAAGAGGCGGCGGCGCACGAGGCAGAGGATAAGAAACAGCGCGAGGCTGCCGACGCTAAGAACGACGCCGAGCACACCGTTTACCAGTCCGATAAAACTTGCAAGGACTTTGTGGGTAAAGTCGACGACGCGCTGATTAAAAACGTTCGTGAGGCCGCGCAGGCTCTCAAAGACAAACTCGACAGCGCGGACACCGAGACGCTTAAGAAGTTGACCGAGGAAGTTCGCCAAGCACTCTACAAACTCAGCGAAGCGGCTTACAAAGCGGGCGCAACTCCCAATCAAGACGAGCCGAATGCCGACTTCACCAAGCAACAGCAAAGCTCGAATAAACAAGATGACGATACGATTGATGCAGAGTTTACCGAGAAAAAATAAATCGTGACGAATAATCAAACGCAGGGGAGGGAGACAAATTCTCTCTCCCCCGTTATTTGTTTAAGGAGACGATCTTATGGCTGACAAAAAAGATTATTATGAGGTGCTCGGCCTCAACAAAAATTCAACCGACGACGAGATTAAAAAAGCTTATCGTAAACTCGCACGAAAATATCACCCCGACCTCAATCGCGACGATCCAAAGACAGCCGAAGCCAAGATGAAGGAAATTAACGAGGCTTATGATGTTTTGAAAGATAAGGAGAAACGAGCACAGTACGATCAATTCGGACATGCGGCATTTTCCGGTGCAGGCTACGGGCAGAGCGGCGGCACTTATACCAATATAAATATGGACGACGTGGAAAATATCTTCAACAACATGGG
>JAFPVP010000067.1 GCA_017412925.1 Selenomonadaceae bacterium | reverse complement strand
TCCCCACGACGATTGTTAAAGCCATGCCGCCTGAACTCGTCGGCTTAGCGATTATCGGACCATTAGCGGCGTCAATCTCCACAATTTCCGGACTTTTAATCGTGGCGTCGAGCGCGATTATCAAAGACGTTTACCTCCACTACGCAGAGAAGAAAAATTTAATCGTGACGCCTGCGCGGGTAAAAGTTTTGTCGATTTCGGCGACGGCGATAATTGGCGCGGCGGTCTTCGTAATAGCTTTGACGCCGCCGAGTTTAATTTGGCTGATAAACATGTTCGCGTTCGGCGGACTGGAGACGGCGTTTTTCTGGACGCTACTACTTGGCTTATTTTGGAAGCGGGCGAACAAATTGGGCGCGATGCTCTCCATGACGGGCGGCACGATAATTTATTGCGCGACACAAGCGGCGGGCTTTAAAATTTTTAACTTGCACCAAATAACAATCGGGATAAGTTGTTCGCTGATACTTTTCCTAATCGGTTCGTACCTCGGAAAAAAATCTGACGACGCGACGCTAAAAATTTTCTTCCCGTAAAAAAATTTCCCCCCGCCAAATCGGCAGGGGATTTTTTGTTGCGAAAAATTTTTACAGTACAATTTCTTCCTTGATGAAAAGTTTTTTGAACAGGTCGATGAAATTTTTGCACGCCGTCGAGAGCGTTTGATTTTTCCGCCAGGCAACGACGGTGTGCGTGGTCATTTCCGGTTCGACGATTCGCTTGTAGACCAAATTGCCGTCGGTGAGGAGCCGCTTGCTTGAAACGGGAATCATAGCCGCGCCGAGATTCATTTTAACCATCAACAAATCCTGGACGATGCTATCCGAGACGCAAATTATCTGCGGGTCGAAGTCAAGCCGCTTGCACGCCGCGATAAAGTTCGACTTCCAACGCAGCGGGATAATCAGCGGCTGATTTTTAAGTTCCTCAAGCTTAATCGTCTTGTCGTCCTTGCCGCAAACGTTCTGCGAATTCATGACCATGACGAGCGGCTCATTGGGCAGGACGAGAAGTTCATAGGCGAGATTATCGACCTGCGTGCGCGTGATAGCGACTTCAATCAGCCGGCTGTCGAGCAACTCCAGAATTCTTGCGCCTTCCGCCTCCCAAATCTCAAACACGACGTCGGGATAAATTTTGCGGAATTCGGCAATTAAATCGGGCAGAATCATCGCGCCGGAGGTCGTTATTGTTCCGATACGAACGGTGCCCTTCGTGCCGGAGCCAATTTCGGTAATTTCGCGGACGGTGCCGTCGACCATGCCCAAAATACTTTCGACGCGGCTATAGAGGACTTGCCCCGCCTCCGTCAGCCGAATTCGACGCGAGCCGCGCTCAAAAAGCTTCACGTGCAAATTTTCTTCGAGGTGCTTCATCTGGCGACTGAGTGCCGGCTGGGCAATTCCCAACCTCTGTGCCGCGTGGCTGATATTTCCTTCCTCAACGATAGCGAAAAACGCCCGCATGTCCTTAATCCCTATACCTTGTGCCATTTTCGTTAAGTCATCTCCATAAAATTTTTTTTCAAGCCATGCACTTCAAAAGTTGCGGATATTATAGCACAGCTTAAAGCAATGTGGTATAGTTTTAGTAATAAATTTGTAAAGGAGGATTACACATGACAATGGCGGCGGCTGAAACGGTTATCAAGGCGTTGTTGAGCGAGAAAGATTATTTGAACGGGCTGGACGAAAAAATTGGCGACGGCGACCACGGCTCGAACATGGCAAGCGGGGCGTTGGCGACGAAGGAGGCTTTGGACGAGGCGGGCGACGACGCGGACTTGAAAAAAATTTTGCAAGCGGCGGGCGACGCGGTTATAATGAACGTCGGCGGCACAGCGGGACCACTTTACGGCGCGGCATTCTTGTCTGCGGCTGAAGTTATCGATAAAAATTCCGCACTCGACGCGGCGACTTTGGAAAAAATTTTCGGCGCGGCAGTCGAAGGAATTCAGAAACGCGGCAACGCTCAACTCGGCGATAAAACTATGCTTGACGTTTTAATCCCGATTCACGAGGCTTTTAAGGCGGAAAACTGCGCGGACAAGACGTTTGAAGAAATTTTAACGGCGGCACGTGACGCAGCACGCGGCGGCTTGGAATTCACGAAGACAATCGCGGCTAAAAAAGGTCGAGCGGCTTCACTCGGCGAAAAATCTATCGGCTTTGAAGACCCCGGCGCGGCTTCGGCTTTGATAATTTTCCGCGCGCTGTGCGGCTATTGGAAGGACAGCTTAAGAAATTAATCGGAGGAGATAACTTGAAAAGAATTCGTACACGCTTTGCGCCCAGCCCGACGGGCTACATGCACATCGGAAATTTGCGCACGGCTCTTTATGCTTACTTGTTCGCCAAATCCCAAGGCGGCGATTTTATTTTGCGCATAGAAGACACCGACCGCGCCCGCTATGTTCCCGACGCGGTGGAGTTTATCGAACGGACGCTTGCCGCCGCGAAAATTATTCCCGACGAGGGACCTCATCACGGCGGAAATTTCGCGCCCTACGTTCAAAGCGAGCGCATGGACATTTACAAAAAATATGCCGAGCAACTTGTCGAGAGCGGGCACGCTTACCACGAAGACGGCGCGATTCGCCAAAAAATGCCGCGCGTCGGCGAGACAACTTTTTACGACGTGCTCCACGGCAACATAACAATCGCCAACTCCGAACTTGAAGACCAAGTTTTATTGAAAAGCGACGGAATGCCCACGTACAATTTCGCGAACGTAATCGACGACCACTTGATGGAAGTTTCGCACATAATCCGCGGCACGGAGTTTATCACGTCGACGCCCAAGCACGTCTTGCTTTACGAATTTTTCGGTTGGGAGTTGCCGACGTTTATCCATCTTGCGCCGGTCATGGGCAAGGCGGAGGACGGCACCGTTTCCAAACTCAGCAAGCGGCACGGAGCCACGAGTTTCAACGACTTGATTGAGGCTGGCTATCTGCCCGAAGCGATTACAAATTACGTCGCGCTGTTGGGTTGGAGCCCGAAGAATTCTTGCCAAGAAATTTTTTCCATGGACGAGTTGATTGCAAATTTCAGCCTCGACGGCTTGAGCAAATCGCCCGCCGTGTTCGATTACGCCAAACTCGATTGGATGAGCGGCGAATATTTTAAGGCGATGACTGACGAAAATTTTGCCGCCGTTGCCGATAAATATCTCGCCGGCTACGATAAAATTTTCCTGGCAAGCTTGCTCAAAACGCGCGTGGCGAAACTTTCCGATATTCCCGCGATGATTGCCTTTCTTAAAGAACTGCCGCCGTTCGATATTGAGCTGTTCACGAACAAGCGCAACAAAGTCACGCCGCAAAAATCCGCCGAGATACTCGCGCCCGCGATAAAAATTTTGGAGCAGGTTGACTTGTGGACGCTCGACACGCTCAACGAAAAAATTTCGGCATTCGTGGCGGAGTCGGGCTTGAAAGTCGGCGCGGTGATGTGGCCGCTAAGAATTGCGCTATCAATGCAAAAAGTCACGCCCGGCGGCGTCACGGAGATTTTATATTTGCTGGGCAAAGAGACTTCGCTTGATCGGCTGAACGCGGCTTTGGAAAAACTCCAATGAACTGCGGCTTGATAATCCCGACGCTCAACGCCGGCGGTCAGTTCAAAAAATTATTATCACAGCTCGCCGCGCAGACTTTGCCGACAAAAAAATTAATCGTGGATTCGGAATCGGCGGACGGCACGACGGATTTGGCAAAAAGTTTCGGCTTGGAAGTTTTGACAATTCCGCGCAGAAGTTTCAATCACGGGGCAACGCGGCAATTTGCGCTGGAAAAAATTTTGCCGCTCGACGTGGTAATTTTTTTGACGCAGGACGTTTTGCTCCACGACGACGAATCGCTCGCCAAGCTGGTAAAAATTTTTTCAGAAGATTCGACGGTCGGCTTATCTTACGGACGACAACTCCCGCATGAAGGCGCGACGAACGAGGCAGCGATTTTGCGGGCGTTCAACTATCCGCCGGAAAGTCAGCTGCGCTCCTTCGACGACAGAAAAAAATTCGGGATAAAAACGGCGTTCGCGTCGAATTCGTTTGCGGCTTATTGCGTGGCGGCGTTGCAAAGTGTCGGCGGCTTCCCGTCGAACGTGCCGCTGTGCGAGGACATGTACGTTGCGGCGAAGATGTTGCTTGACGGCTGGAAAATTTTCTACGCGGCGACCGCGCAAGTTTATCACAGCCACAACTACACGGCGGCGCAGGAATTTCGTCGCTACGTGCAGATTGGAAAATTCCACGCGCAAGAAAGTTGGATTCGCGAAACTTTCGGCTCGGCGGAGGGCGCGGGAAAAAAATTCGTCTTGATGAAACTCTCCATGTTGGCAAAAAAAAATCCCCTCGATTGCGTCGGTGCAATCTTCAGGGACGCCGCAAAATTTTTCGGCTATCGTCTCGGCAGGCTCGCTTGAGCCTTATTTTTTTGCAGCTTTGAGACTTTTGATTTCGTTTTCAAGTTGAGAGATGCGTTGGTGAGCATGAATCAGTTGCAGGCGATAAGAATTCACCATGCTGAAAAGAAAAGTCGACAGAGCTTTGCTGTTGCCGTCGGAGAATTCTTTTTGCAAAAGGTCGTCGAGGGCGAACGCGGGCACTTGCATATAAATTTCCATCACGTAATCAAACATTTCATTGGCGAACGTGTCGAACAAAATATATTTCAAATCGGGGCGGCGCGAAAAAAATTCTCGGTTCCTCAAAAAATCGTCAATGTATTTAATGCCTTCCTTCAACGCTATAACTTGTCGAGTTAAAAGTTTTGACAAATCATTTTTCCCGCGCGTTAAGGAGCTCTCCGTCAGACGATAATAATAAACGACGTTGGGAATAAGAACGTATCTTTTCGCGCTACAAAGTTCGCAAAAAGTAAATACCACATCTTCCGCGAAGCTGTTACAAAATCGAATTTCATTATCCGCTATGAAGTCACGACGGATAAGATGATTCCATATTACCCAATTAAGTTTTCTTGGGCTTAAAAATTTAATTCGTTCCTCAAAATTATTTTCCCAAACGAGCGGTTCCGTTATTAAAATTTTTTCGCCCGTAAAATGATTACAAGGTCTTAAATTTTTTCTAAGTTCCGCGTTATCCAAAATTTCGTCGGAAGCCTGATAAAATTTTTCGCATTGAACAACGTCAGCGTCAAATTTTTTTGCTTGCGTATAAAGCTCTTCAAGGGCGGTCGGCGTGATGAGGTCGTCGCTGTCCATGAAAAAAATATATTCTCCGCGTGAAAAAGGAAGCCCGACATTTCGAGGAACGGCACACCCGCCCGAATTTTTTTTTGTCTTCGCGAGCTTGAGCCGTCCGCCAAATTTTTCCGCATAACTTTCGACAATCGCGGGGCTTGAGTCGGTTGAGCAATCGTCCACGACAATCACTTCAAAATTTTGGAGAGTTTGAACCAGCAGACTGTCTAGACACGCGCTGACATATTTTTCCGCGTTGTACATGGGAATGACGACCGAGACCGCAGGATAAGTGTTGAACGGCATAAAATTTTCTCCTTTGCAAAAAGTTTTGTCGAGTTATTCGCCTTAAAAGAAAAATTTTCCTGTAGCAAACCGCAGGAAAATTTTTATCGCAAAATTATTTTTTTGTCCAGCCGAATTCT
>JAFPVP010000066.1 GCA_017412925.1 Selenomonadaceae bacterium | reverse complement strand
TGGAAGTTCACGTTCTCGCGCAAGGATTGCACCAGTTGCCGAGAATTTTTTTCCTGCAACTCCAAAATTTTTTCCAGCGTCGCGGCGATTGAACTTTGCTCCGATTCTTGCGGCAGTGTTTCCGATTGTATATCCAAGCTAGCACCTCCCTTCGCTGCCGGAAATATTATCAGAAAATCTTCAGATAAACAAGACGCTTGCCCAAATATCTAAAAGTCGTTGCAGGAATTTTATTCGGCGCGTAGAAATTTTTTGGAAAAATATTTTGGGAGTGACGGTTAATGGATAAAGAGCAACTGGCGAAAATGATTGCGGAGAAGATTGACGCGGCATATAAAGCGAGCGAGCATCCGAAAAAATTTTTCATCACGGAGAACGGGCGCGGTGTGGTTGACGGCGGCGACCTTTATAACGCGGTGCTCAAAGACGTGCTGGGCGTCGTTACGGTTGCAGTGACGGATATTTTCCAAACGTTGATGGCTCCCGCTCCTGCGAAACCTGCCGAAAAACCTGCTGAAAAAGCTGAAAAACTTGCCAAAGTCTCGACGAAAAAATAATTTTCCGGCGTCAGCTGACAAAGGGCGATTCCGTTTTGGGCGGAGTCGCTTTCCTTTTGCAAGGGGAAAAATTTTTTGACGCAGGAAAAAATCTCTGCTACAATGATTTTAAAATGAAACTTCCGAGCTGTACGAAGGAGGATTAAACGCATGGCTCTGATTGTAAAAAAATTCGGCGGCTCCTCGGTTGCGACGACAGAAAAAATTTTGGCGGTGGCACAAAGAATCCTCTCAGAAAAAAAATCTGACGATAAAATCGTCGTGGTGGTTTCGGCAATGGGCAAGACGACCGACAACTTAATCGCCTTGGCGGGCGGCATCGACGCGCAACCTTACAAGGGAGATTATTTGCGGGAGATGGACATGCTCCTAACCACGGGCGAGCAGGTTTCAATCGCGCTGTTGGCTATGGCGTTCAAAAGATTGGGACAGCCCGCGATTTCTTTGACGGGCGCGCAAGTCGGCATGAGGACAAACTCCGTGCACACGAAGGGCAGGATTTTGGGAATAAAACCAAAGCGCGTGCATGACGAACTCAACAAAGGTCAAGTCGTCGTGGTGGCGGGCTTCCAAGGCGCGGACAAACTCGGCGACCCCGTAACATTGGGGCGCGGCGGCTCGGATACTTCAGCTGTTGCGTTGGCGGGCGCACTCAAAGCTGACGAATGCGAAATTTTCACCGACGTTGACGGCGTCTACTCCGCTGACCCGCGCATTGTCAAGAACGCCCGCAAGATGAAAGAAATTACCTATTCCGAAATGCTGGAGATGGCTCGTCTCGGCGCAGGCGTCATGCAGCCGCGTTCGGTGGAGATGGGGCAATTTTTCAACATGCCAATTCACGTTCGCTCGACTTTCACAAGAGAGCTGGGCACGATTATCAGGGAGGATTATACGGTGGAGGAAAAAGATTTTGAGATACGCGGCGTCGCCCACGACATGAAGGTTGCAAAAATTTCCGTGCTCGGTGTACCCAACAGCCCAGGCATTGCCCATACGATTTTCCAATCACTCGCCGACGCAAATATTTCTGTTGATATGATTGTCCAGAGCATTCGCAACATCGACCGCGACATTAACGATATTGTCTTTACAATAAATCTTACTGACTTGCCCGAAGCTAAAAAAGTTATCGCCGTGGCTAGCGAAAAAATCAACGCCGCCTCAGTTCTCGTCGAAGAGGACATGGCAAAAGTTTCAATCGTCGGGGCGGGCATGTTGGGCAGTCCTGGTTTCGCGGCGCGTATGTTCGGCGCACTCGCCCGGGCAGATGTCAACATTGACATTATCAGCACATCGGAAATCAGCGTTTCCTGTTTGGTGCGCGGTTCGCAAGTCGCCGACGCTGTCAATTCGATTCACGACGAATTCTTCCCTGACAGGTAAACGCGCATGAAAATTTTCGACTGCTTTACCTTTTTTAATGAACTGGAAATTTTGGAGTTGCGGTTGGCGAGCCTTTACGACGTTGTCGACCGCTTTGTTATCGTCGAGGCGAATAAAACCCACGCCAACAAACCCAAACCCTTCAATCTCTACAAACACATACGCGACTACGAAAAATATCTGCCCAAAATTAGTTACATCATGGATACTTCGGTTGTTGAGTATAAGGGCGTGGGCGATTGGTCACTGGAAAATAATCAGCGCAACAATATCGTGCAGGGCTTGAGCGACGCAGAGCTGGACGATTTGATTATGATTAGCGACGTGGACGAGATACCCGACCCCGCGACGATTAAGACAATACGCGAAAGTTTTTCCGACGCAAACAAATTCGTTGACTTCATTGCGTTTTACGACACGACGCCTTATACGAAAAATAATTTGGTGCCGTTTCACAGTGGCATGAGGATTAATAATTTTTTGGACTTGAGCCCCGTCGGTTGTCAGCAAAAATTCCACAGCTATTATTTTAATTGGGTCTGTCGTGATTTGCCGTGGTCGGGCACGGTTATCGGGAAGCTTAAGCACATGAAATCGCCGCAAGCCTTCAGAAATGCCCGTGAAACTTTGCCGCGAATCGTAAACGGCGGCTGGCATTTCTCGAACATGGGCGGCGTTGACAAAGTTATAGAGAAAATGGCGGCAGCTGTCGAATGCGTTCAACTTTCCGCCGTCGACGCGAAATATCTCGATAGAAATTTTATCGAAGCGGCAATGGCGAACGGAAAATATCTGCACACACCCGCCAAATTTGTACCTTGCACCACGGACGAAATAAAGTTGCCCGCCCTGAAAAGTTTTCTGGAAAAATATCCGCACTTCGTCAAAGTTTGAAGAGCATCGGGGAAAAATCCTCGGTGCTTTTTTGTTTGGCTTGCGCATTTTGAATTCCGCCGTTACAATAGAAAAAAATTTTTCGGAGGCTTGCAAATGATTGAACGCGAATTGACCAGCTTGATGTATGAGCTTTTATCGCCAAGGGAAAATCCCGAACGCGGACGGCTCTATCTTGAATTGTTCGACAAACACGTCCTGCGCCTTGAAATGTCAGCGGCGGAGTTGGACAGCGCAAAAGTTTATGGCGAATATCCGACGCAATTTATCGGGCGCACGCGCTATATCGATTTGGCAATCATCACGTCGCGTCGCTTCATACCGATTGAAGTCAAGATTGAGGCGGACGACCAGCCGTCGCAATGCTACGATTATTGGCGCGAGGCTAAACTTTACACGGATAAATATTTCTTGAGCGAGCCGCCCGTGCTTTACTACTTAACGCCGGAGGGATATTCTCCTTCAATGGAAAGTGCAAAAGATTTTAGCTACGTGGGCGATTTAAATCTGATTCGCTTGGACAAAATTGACAACGTGGCGTTTCGTTCGGAGCTTATTCATTGGCTTGACGCTTGCTTGAAACAAACGCCGGAGAATTTTTCTTGCAGGCGAAAATTAACTTTGTTGCACGATGAAATTATAGAAATTGTTAATAGACTTTGCAGAACCGAGCCGCAGTTGGAAAGTCTTATGTTTAAGTTTTTCTCGACTCTCGACGCGCGCTTTACTGAAAATTTTTGCAAGGAATATCATCTCAAACGTGGCAGCACTCTGCGCGGCGAAGTTGGCGACTATCATACGTATCGGCGTTATGTCGACAGATTTTTTGGCAAAGAGTTCGCTGAAGCGGCAATAGCTCTTCTTTGCACAAATTCCAACGGAAACATCATGAAGCTTGCTAAAGATAAATACCTTTGCTTTTATTTGGGCGGTTATAACGGCGTGGCAAATGATCTTGGTTGTTCGACGGCGCTCAGCGCATCTTTCCTGATTTTTGACCGCGACGAAAACGAATGCGTTTACAGGACGGCGGACATTAAACGCTTGCTCGGCGGAAAAAATATCTTGCCGCAGGAGTTCATCAAAGAATATTTGCAAAAAGGTCAAAAGCTTGCTGGCATGATTGGTCGAATTGATTTGCACGACGCGCACGGCAATACCATTGATTTTAAAAACGTTGACAAGACTTTGAGGCAATTTAGAACTCAAGAAGACATTTCCCGCGCCGTCGATAATATCATGACGGAAATAGAAAAACTTCTTAGGAGGTTTGTTTATGGATAAAAATTTTTTGAACGACTTCCCGATTTTGCGTAGCGAGATGAACGGGCATCCGCTGGCATATTTGGATAACGGCGCGACGACGCAAAAGCCGCATAGCGTGGTTCGGGAAATTTGCGGCTACTACGGCGGCTGCAATGCCAATCCCCATCGCGGCGTTTACGAGCTGAGCGTCAAGGCGACAAAAGTTTACGAGGACGCGCGCCGCAAGGTTGCCCAATTTCTCAACGCCAAATCGACGCGGGAAATTATTTTCACCAAAAACGCGACCGAATCACTAAACCTTATCGCCTACAGCTACGGGCTGAACAATCTGCGCGGCGGTGACGAAATCTTAATCACGATAGCCGAACACCATTCCAATCTTGTGCCGTGGCAGAGGGTAGCTAAGGCGACGGGCGCGACGCTCAATTACATTTACCTTTCGGCGGACGGGAATTTATCGGCGGAGGACATTGACAAGAAACTCACGCGGCGCACGAAGATTTTAGCCGTCACGCAAACTTCAAACGTCCTAGGCATTGTCAACGACGTTAAGGCATTGGCGGAGCGTGCTCACGAGGTCGGCGCAGTTATCGTTGTCGACGGGTCGCAATCGGTGCCGCATATCCCCGTTGACGTGCAAGACCTCGGCGCGGACTTCTTAGCGTTCTCTGGACATAAGATGTTGTCGCCGATGGGCGTGGGCGTCCTCTACGGCAAGAAGGAAATCTTAGACGCAATGCCCCCGTTCCTCAGCGGCGGCGATATGATTGAATACGTCGAAGAGCAGACGACGACTTATGCCGAGCTTCCGCAGAAATTCGAGGCGGGTACGCAAAACGTCGGAGGGGCGGCGGGCTTGTCCGCGGCGATTGATTACCTTCAGGGCGTCGGCTTCGAGACGATTGAACGCATTGAGCACGAGTTGACGACTTACGCGATTGCCGAGCTTAAGCGGTTGCCTTACGTCGAATTGTACGGTTGCGAGGCGGCTAACAAGATTGGTATCGTGTCGTTCAACGTTAAGTACGTGCACCCGCATGACGTAGCGACGATACTTGACGCGGCGGGCGTGGCGATTCGTGCCGGTCATCATTGCGCGCAGCCGCTGATGAAATTCCTCGGACAGAATGCAACGTGCCGCGCGAGTTTTTATTTTTACAACACGCGGCGAGATGTCGAACGACTCGTCGAAGCAATTCAAACGGTAAGGAGTGTCATGCACCTTGCTTGAAAATATTTACACGGAGCTCATCGCCGAGCACAGTCAGTCGAAAGAAAATCGTCGGGCGTTGGCGAACGCGACGATTAAAGAGCGCGGGCACACTCCGAGCTGCGGCGACGAAATAATTTTGGAGCTGGAGGTCGCGGGCGGAGTGATTGCGGACGCGGCGTTCAGCGGAGCGGGCTGTGCGATTTCTCAGGCGTCGACCGACATGATGATTGAACTCATGCGCGGCAAAACCGTTGCCGAGGCTCAGCGG
>JAFPVP010000065.1 GCA_017412925.1 Selenomonadaceae bacterium | reverse complement strand
GAAGTCAAAACCAGCGACGCTCAACACCAAAACGAATTCGCCGACGAACTGGCACAGCGCAAGGCAGAGCAAATCGCCGCACTGGACGCTGTCGAACAGGCAAGGCTTGCTCTCTACAACGCACAAAAAGCCTACGACAAAGCCTCTGTCGCTTATGAAAAATTCGGCGCAGACAAAGCCAAAGAGATTAGCCAAAGGAGACTGCCGCCCGCAGGTATCAGCGCGAAAATCACGGTTATCACTCAAGACGGCAGAATTCTCGATAAGCCCGATTTGAAAAGACTTCGGATTGACTTCCTGCCCGACGACCCCAGCTTTGAATTCAGCGTAGGCTGGGATTGCCTCGGCAACTACAAATCGCCCGCACATGTTGAAACTGTCATCACCAAGCTCAAGGCGGCTGTCGGACGCGGCGACAAGGAATTTACCTTTCCGACCGTTGAGGATTTGCGCGAGGAAGAAAAGCGTCAACTGAAACTCGATGAGTGCAAAACTAAACTCCGCAGACTTGAACACTACAGAACTATGCTGACTAAAGCCGAATTTGACGCCATGGAAAAAAAGTTGGTCACTGAACTTGCTCAAGCCACAGAAACAAAAAAGCCCTCTACCGCAGAGCAATACGGAAAGGAGGTGGCTTAACTTGAATCAAGATGTACAAACGCGCGATAAGCTGATATTCGGCGAGTACAATCCCGACGCTTATCTAGGCGGCGTGCGCTACTTTGAAAACTTAAGTCTCGACACGCTCAACACTCTCCTTGAAAACAAATTTATCGCGGCGGGCGAACGGCAGAACGACGCACCGACGACCGCGCAAATTCAATCCTTCATGGCTCGCTACCCCGAATACACGGCGCACGGCTACGCGGTCGCAATCACCCGCCCTGATTATCGGGTAACGCTGGAAGGTGTCAGCAAAGGACGCGGCGCGGATTCGGCGCAGGAGCTGGCGGATTTTACCGAGTTGTTCAAATTCGCCGATGAGCTCAATACCGCTACAATGGATTGCTGGTTTGATTAAGGAAGTGATTAAAATGTGGAATTCGGCTGATGAAAACATGTCGCAAGAATATCTGGACGGGATATTGGCGCAGTGCACGCCCAAACGCCGCGAGCCGCTCACCGACGACGAACTCGACGAGGACGACGAACTCAAAGCTCTTGAAGGACGCTTGGCGGGCAGGAAACAACCGCGCCATGGACAACCGAGTTTCGACGCGCCGCTGGTTGAGTGGTACCGCGAATACCAATACCGCACGAAATACCCGTTCTGGTTCGCCGATGAATATTACTACACCGAAGACGGCACCTTAATCCGCAAAAAAAAATAACGCCGACCATGATAGTCGCCGCGATACAATTCCGAACTACTAAACCAACGGGATTGTATCACGGCGGCGGACACGGCGTCAAGGAGCTGATAACATGAATTTTGAGCAATATTATCCGACACTGCCCGAAATTGGCGAACGGCTGGCAAAGATGATTGAACTGCCGCAACCGCCGATTTTGGAGCCGAGCACGGGCACGGGCAACTTAATTCAAGCCTTCATGGACGCGCACAGCACACGCTGGGGCAGATATTCGACAAATGATTTTCACTGTGTCGAACTCAATCCCGAACGCGCCGCCGCGCTCAAAGGCAACGACTTCACCGTTATCTGGGACGACTTCTTGACCTTCAACCCGCTACTGCCTTATCGCACAATCATTATGAATCCGCCCTTCCACGACGGCGCAAAACACCTTCAACATGCGCTGAACATCTTAGCCGACGGCGGCGAAATCGCTTGCATACTAAACGCTGAAACGATTCGCAATCCCTACACCAACGAGCGCAGGGCTTTGATTCAGGAACTCGAAGACGCCGAAGACTACACGGTTGAATACGTTCAAAGCGCGTTCGTCGATACCGACGTGGAAGTTGCCTTGATTCACGTCAAGAAAAAAGCCGCAACAATCAAATGCGCGACCTTTGATAATTTCAAAAAATCCGTTGTTGCCGAACGTGAGCAATCAGACCCGCAAGCCTTGATTCGTCACGGCGAAGTTAATGTACTGATTGACCTGTACCGCGCCGAAGTCAAAGCCGCGCTTACTCTTTACGACGAAATACAAAACTACAACGCGCTGACCAGCAAGAACGCCGCCGAAAAAGTTTTTGAAATCAAAATCAATAGTCACGAGCGCGGGCACGCCGGCATTGTCAAGAAAATCAATTACAATTATTGGTTTCGGCTCTTGCACAGCAAAGAACTCGACCGCCTTTTGACCGCCGACGCTCAACGCGACTATTCTAGCAAGCTCCGCGAAATGCAAGAATACGAATTCAACGAGCGCAATATCCTCCAGCTCAAAGCTGACTTGACGAAAAATCTTTTCGGCAGTATCGACGCGGCGATTATGAAGGTCTGGCACAATTTCACCGACCGCTTTGCTCTTGCCGAATACTCCAAAAATATTCACTACTACAACGGCTGGAAGACCAATAAGGCGTTCAAGTGCAACAAGAAAGTCATTATCCCGCTTTACGCTTTCGATACCTACTGGAAAGAATTTCGCGCTCATCGCGTGAAAGACCAGCTTGCCGACATCGAAAAGGCGATGAATTACCTTGACTGCGGGCGCATGGACGGCGACGAGCATTCCGAGCAATGGGACGATATGGCGACTTGCCTTGAACGTGCGCAGGAAATGGGCTTCACCAAAATAACAACAAAGCATTTCGCCGTTGCAGTCTACAAGAAAGGCACCTGCCATTTGACTTTCAATGACGAAACGCTTTTGAAAAAATTTAATCTCTACTGCGGACGCAAGCTGAATTGGCTCCCCGACGGCTACGGCTTCAAAGCTTACAGCGACCTTGATGACGAAGAACGCGCCGTTGCCGACAGTTTCGAGGGGCGCACCAGCTACGAGGAAACTTTCCGCAACCGGCAATTCTACCTGCAGAGCAATTCTAATCCGCTAATGCTCACGGCAGGTAAATCATGACGCGACCTGCGGATTGTTAGACCGCCCTACAAGGTAATCTATCGACACGTCGAACGAATCGGCAATGTTCCGAAGTTGACGATATGCAGGTTCACGAAGTCCTAATTCGTAACGCTGGTACGATGATTTATCCATTCCTGCGGAGTCCGCCACAGCTTTTTGAGTAAGGTTGAATTCCTTGCGAAATCTTTTCAAAGAATCAGTCAGCTCCATGCAAATCACTCCTTGAAAATGTTATATTGACAACTGCCAATCGGCTATTGTATAATCTGCTACGAAATGCCAAACGGCAATTCCAAAAGTAGATGCGAAACTATCATCTGGGCGTTTCCATTTGGCATTGTGTCTTCGCAACTTTAACATAAAAATCTTGAAAACGCAAATAAAAGTTACGAAAAAACCAATTTCGTTTAGCAAAAACCGAAAATTTATTACAGGAGGAAAGAATCATGAGCATGGAAATTCAGATATTTAACCACCCCGAATTTGGGGGCGTGCGAGTGATAGGCGACGCTGATAATCCGCGTTTCTGCCTTGCCGACGTGTGCAAGATTCTCGAAATCGGCAATCCGAGTGATGTAAAAAAGCGGCTGGACGATGGGGTCGTTACTATCGAGGTCATCTCTGACAGTCTTGGTCGGGCGCAAAATGCGACGTTCGTCAACGAGGACGGGCTTTACGATGTGATTCTCGATAGCCGCAAGCCCGAAGCGAAGAAATTCCGCAAGTGGGTAACGAGCGAAGTGTTGCCGAGTATTCGCAAGCACGGGGTCTACGCGACGGGCGATTTCCTTAGCCGGTCGATAGCAGACCCGACGTGGGCAATCG
>JAFPVP010000064.1 GCA_017412925.1 Selenomonadaceae bacterium | reverse complement strand
GTGTGTACCGATATTTGCGTAGTGTCGAACGCGCTTTTAATCAAAGCATTTTATCCTGAACAGCGCATTCAAATTGACGCCGCCTGTTGCGCCGGCACTAATCCCGAAGCTCATCAAAAGGCTTTGGACGTCATGCGCAACTGCCAATGCAAAATCATCAACGAATAATTCGCGGGCGTGTGTACCGATATTTGCGTCGTATCGAACGCGCTTTTAATCAAGGCGTTTTATCCCGAACAGCGCATTCAAATTGACGCCGCCTGTTGCGCCGGCACCAATCCCGAAGCTCATCAAAAAGCTTTGGACGTCATGCGCAACTGCCAATGCAAAATCATCAACGAATAAATTTTAGGAGGATTTTTTATGTCAATTAAATTTGTCGAAGCCAAAACTCTCAAAGCCAAGCCCGACGTCAGCAAAATCGGATTCGGCACGCATTTTAGCGATTATATGTTCGTCATGGATTACGACGCCGCGCAGGGCTGGCACGACGCCCGCATTGTTCCGCACGAAAAAATTTTGCTCGACCCCGCCAACGCCACGCTCCACTACGGGCAGGCGATTTTCGAGGGGCTCAAGGCTTATCGTCAAGGCAACAAGGCTGTCCTCTTCCGCGCTAAAGATCATCTCAATCGGCTGAATCGCTCCGCAAAAATTTTGGACATCCCCGAACTCCCCTTTGACGTGATTCACGAAGGCTTGTTGAAACTCGTCGACATTGAAAAAGATTGGATACCGACCGAGAAGGGGCAGAGCCTTTACATTCGCCCGTTCGTGTTCGCGACCGATGAAGTTTTGGGCGTCAGCGTCAGCAAAAAATATAAATTCATGATAATCTTGTCGCCCGTCGCCGCTTACTACGCGCACGGCTTCGCGCCCGTCAAAATTCTTGTCGAGGATAAATACGTCCGCGCAGTTCGTGGCGGCTTGGGTGCGGCGAAAACTCCCGCCAATTACGCGGCGAGTCTCCACGCTGGACTTGCCGCTCACGATATCGGTTTCGACCAGGTGCTTTGGCTTGACGGCGTCGAACGCAAATATATCGAAGAAGTCGGCTCAATGAATATCCTGTTCAAGATTAACGGAGAAATTGTTTCGCCGTCGCCGCAAATTCAAACGTCGATTCTTGACGGCATCACGCGCCGCACGGTCAATCAAATTGCTAAGACTTGGGGCGTGCCCGTCGTCGAACGCAGAATTTCAATCGACGAGGTTATCGCGGCTCACGAGGACGGTCGCTTGGAAGAAGTTTTCGGCTCCGGCACGGCGGCGGTAATTTCGCCCGTCGGCGTCCTGCGCTACAAGGAAAAAGATTACGTTATCGGCGACGGCAAAATCGGTGCCTTCGCGCAGAAGATGTACGATTACATTGAAGGCTTGCACGTCGGCGAAGTCGAAGACACTTTCGGCTTTATCGAAGTCGCGGGCACATTCTGAACTTAATTTTAAAATCAAAAAGCCTCCCGCCAATTTAGACGGGAGACTTTTTTTGTGCGCTGAAACGACGACGCTTTAGCCGCCGAGAATTTTATTCGTAATGGAATTCGCCGAGCTGCCAAACTCTGCCGGCAATCCTCTGGAACGGTTTATCGAATTCGCGGGCACATTCTGAACTTAATTTTAAAATCAAAAAGCCTCTCGCCAATTTAGACGGGAGACTTTTTTTTTTGTGCGCTGAAACGACGACGCTTTAGTCGCCGTGAATTTTATTCGTAATGGAATTCGCCGAGCTGCCAAACTCTGCCGGCAATCCTCTGAATAGGTTTATCGGCTTTGAATTCGAGCACGGGCGCAACGTCTTCTTCCGGATAAACGAGGAGACTGCAAGCTTCTTCGCCGTCCTGCAGGAAGAGTTCGATAACAGAATTGTCGACGAACAGGCGGAAATTGAGCTCCAAGTTGGTGAAGAGTTTAAATTTGCGGATTCCCAATTCGACGTCGGTGTTCTTGCCGTCATTGAACGGGCGAATACCTTTGCCGCCGAGATTCATACCGTTGCGGTCGAGCGTCATGATTTGGGTATCGCGGTCGTATTTCATGGCGAATTTTTCTTTGCCCCAATTAACGGAGATTTCAACTTTGCGAGCCGCGCCGAACGTGATATTGACGATTGATTCGGAACCTTTGGGCAGGTTGACGGGCGTGGCTTGGGAGTTGGAAACGTCGATGTCGGTGCGTTCGCCGCGCAGAGCTTCCATTTCTTTGACGGGCTGACTGCGGACTTTGCCCTGATGAATCGTGAGTTCACGCGGCATGGTCAGCGAGTAGAGCCAGCCGTCTTTTGCGGATTCAACCGTATCGACGAGGTCGGGCATACCAATCCAGCCAACCATAATGTGGCGTGCTTCATTGGCGAAAACCTGCGGGGAATAGAAATCGAAGCCCTTATCGAGTTCGTGGAATTTGCCGTGAATCATGTCGAGGCTATCAACGGAGAAATGCCCGATAAAGTAGCCGGCGAGGCAGTGATTCTGATAGCGGAGTTCTTGGTGCGGAACGCCTTGCGGGCAGACGATAAGAACGTCCATATCTTCAAACTGCAAAAGGTTAGGGCATTCCCACATGTAGCCGAAATCGTAATAATCGGTTTTGACTTCGCCGAGCAGTTCCCAGCCGCCTTCGGGTTTTTCCTTGTAGATGAGGACTGCGCCGTTTGTGGGGCGAGAAGATTTAGCGGGGTCGCTCATGCGCTGTGCCGCCATAGCGAAATAGCGGACTCCATTGCGATAGAAGAAATTAGGATCGCGGAAATGGGCGGTGTAACCTTCGGGGTTGCCATAAAGTTGAATTTCCTCCAACTTGATAGAACCGTCCTCTTGAAGTGTGCCGAAACGTTGCGCAACGGTGCGAACATAATTTTCGTCGCGGGCGTTGCAGGTGTAGAAGACGCGAACTTTTCCGTCCTCAACGAAGCCGCAACCTGAGTGGCAGCCGTCCTTGTCGTGCTCGTCGCGCGGCCAGAGGGAGAGTTCGGGCATCGTGTAGTTGATGAAATCTTTCGTGGCGGTGTGCATCCACGATTTATTTTTGTGCCATTGCTGATTTTCGGGAACGGGATTCCACTGGCAGAAGATGTGATAGGTGCCGTCGCAACAGCAAAGACCGTTGGGGTCGCTTATAAGAGAGTGCGGCGCGTCGATGTGGAAACGATTATGCCAGCGGCTCGTGTAGGGAATTTCTCCGCGAACGCGCTCGTCGACAGCCTGCTTGTTGAACTTTGCCTTGATGCTCTCCAAGGTTTCACCGGACTTTTTTGCCATAAAAACTCCTCCTTAACTTTTAATTAAAGAAATGATAACTGTAACGACCATCGCGCCGATGGCTCCCATAGCCGTCAATGAAAGATTGCGAACGTGTTTACCCATATCGTCAATGCGATTTTGTATATTGCTGATACTCGTGCGAATCTCGCGAATATCTTCTGCACGCTGATTATCACGGTCGCGCATTTCTTGCATGAACATGTTAAACTTAGCGTCCTGCAAGGCTAACTTGGTTTGAACTTCAGCGTTAATTCTTTCTTGTTCGGTCATTTCAATCGCCTCCCGTCAATTTCTAAGGAAGGAAATGATTACGGTGACGACCATTGCGCCGATAGCTCCCATAGCAGTCAATGACAGATTGCGGACGTGTTTGCCCATATCAGCAATACTCATGCGAATCTCGCGAATATCTTCCGCACGCTGATTATCGCGGTCGCGCATCTCTTGCATAAACATGTTAAACTTAGCATCTTGCAAAGCTAATTTTGTTTGAACTTCAGCATTGATTCTTTCTTGCTCGGTCATTTCAACCGCCTCCCGTCAATTTCTAAGGAGGGAAATGACTACGGTGACGACCATTGCGCCGATAGCTCCCATAGCAGTCAACGACAGATTGCGGACGTGTTTGCCCATATCGTCAATGCGATTTTGTATATTGCTGACACTCGTGCGAATCTCGCGAATTTCTTCTGCACGCATTTGGTTTTGCTGACGCATTTCGTCCTTGAAGTCGCGCATTTCTTGCATAAACATATTAAACTTAGCGTCTTGCAAGGCTAATTTGGTTTGAACTTCAGCGTTAATTTTTTCTTGTTCGGTCATAATTAACACCTCCGTTTATTTAAAAAGAGCCGCGCCCGCATGAAAATTTATCTAATCCAACGAGCGCGGCAACTTTCTAAACCGAGGTTGCGTTAAAATTTTATTCGTCGTGCTTAAACAGTACGTAAGTCAGGGCAAAGCCGACTGCAAATGCAATCAAGTTGACGATGATGTACTGGACAATCTGACCGTTCATGTAAAGGAGCATGCCGGGCAGAACCGTGATACCCATGCCGGTACCTGCCAAGCCGAGGAAGCTGGAAACTGCACCGCCGGCCGCACCGCCTACGCAACCGAACATAAACGGTTTCATCAAGCGCAGGTTGATACCGAAGATAGCCGGTTCAGTGATACCCAAGAACGCGGGAACTGTCGAGGAGATGTAAAGAGCACGTTTACGCGGGTCTTGAGTTTTGAGGGAAACTGCCAATGCCGCACCACCCTGAGCAATCGTCGCGCAAGTGATAATCGCGTTGAAGGGGTCGGAGCCTTGCGTGGAAAGGAGGTAAATTTCCAACGCGCTGAAGACGTGGTGGACACCGAAGATAACGATAACCTGTTGCAAACCGCCGATAATCAAGCCGCCGACGACAGGAATTGTCAAGAACTGTTGAACCGCGCCGAAGACGACTTGCTCCAAGCCGTGCATAATCGGACCGACAACGAGGAAGCCCAGAGCCATCGAAACTGTCAGCGTGAGGAACGGGGTAACGATAAGGTCAATCATATCGGGGATAAAAGTTTTCAAGAATTGCTGGAATTTAGCTGCGAAGATACCGAGAACGAGTGCAGGAAGAACGGAGCCTTGATAGCCGACGAGCGGAATATTTACAAAGCCCAAATCAAGCGGAATAGGAGTTTTGCCTGCATATTCGGGCAAAGCAGATGCTTCAACCCATGAGAGACCTTTCTCGGCGATTTCAGCCGCCGCGCCACCGACGACATACGCATTCGGCAAACCGGGGAAGACGAGCATTAAACCTAAAACGATACCAATAACCGCCGTGCCGCCGAATTTGTTCATCGTCGACCAGCAGACCAACGCCGGCAAGAATGCAAACGCCGTATCAGTCAAAACTTGCGTCATGAGCAGGAAGTTGGGATCCCATTCGCTACCGAGAGAAAGGATAGCACCGCGGGCACCCATGAAAAGACCTGTTGCGACGAGGACGGGGATAATCGGGACGAACACGTCGCCCAATGTACGCGAGATTTTCTGCATTAAGCTCATTTCGGCGTAAGCGGCCTCTTTGCCGCCGCCACCAGCCAAGGACGGTTTGAGCTTGATAAATTCCTCCGTGACTTTGTCGACAAAGCCCGTGCCGCAGATAATTTGATACTGTTGCGCCGCGAAGAACTGACCTTTGACGCCTTCGATGTTTTCAACTTTTTTCTCTTGAATCTTCGACTTGTCGTTGACAATCAAGCGCAGGCGCGTGGCGCAGTGTTCAGCCGTGCGGACGTTATCGGGACCGCCAACGTATTTCATGATGAGCTTTGCAACGCGCTCTTCGTCGGGCAAGCCATCATATTGGGCGTCGTCCTCGTCTTTTGCGACGGGACCAGCGTCGGCTTCTTCGGCGGGAGCTTTAGCTGTGATTTCTTGTCCGTCTAGTTCGACTGTTATGTCGCCGAAATCCGCGTGGTTGGTGACGACAACCGGCGTCGTCGTCTCGTAGCCCGCTTTCTTAATGGCTTCGGGGCTAAATTCGAGCAGGAGCTGACCGCGCTTAATCTTGTCGCCCGCCTCTGCTTTCGGCGTGAAGCCTTCGCCGTTCATCTTGACGGTATCCATGCCGACGTGAATCAGCAATTCGATGCCGTCATCCGATTTGAGACCGATAGCGTGTCCCGTCGGGAAGAAAACAGTTATCTCACCGTCGAACGGAGAAAAAACTTGTCCCTTCGGTTCTTGGACGGCTACGCCGCGTCCCATTGCGCCGCTCGCAAAAACGGGGTCGTTGATTGAATTCAACGGTACCAGCTTACCGTTTAGCGGGCTGCTAATTCGGATGTCCTTTGCCATAAAAAACCACACCCTCCTAAGTTTAAAACCCTAGAAAAAATTTTTTATTAAAACCTGCTTAGATTATACTTTCAGAAAGTTCAAGCGTCAATGTAAAAAAAAAATTTTATCCGAACCGTCGAGTGCGGATAAAATGTTGGCTAAAGTAAAATCGCCGCGCGGAGGGCAAAACTTTCAATTCAAACTTTGGGCGGATATTTTTTATCATCGGGTCTAAGATTTGGGTTACCCGCCGCAACTACTTCGTCGAGTTCCTCAAGCGACATCTCTTCATTAATCGCGCGGCGGCGGAGTTTTAATCTTAATAAGAGACTGTCCTTGATTTTGCTGAACCGCGAGAAATCCATTTGAGCAAAGCTTTCTTCCATTGTCATTTTAATCACCCCTAGAACTTTTTATATTTCATACGTTGCAGAATCGAATTTGTTACAGCTCGCCCAAAATATTTTTTAGCTTGCCGAGCGTGCGGTGCAGGGTCACGCGGACGTTGCTCTCGCTCATCGACAAAACCTCCGCGATTGTGCGCGTGTCCTGTTCGCCCCAATACCTAAGCTCGATAATTCTGCGCTCGCGTTCGTTAAGCTTATCCAATGCCTCCAAAAGTCCGCGATTAGTTTCGCTGGCAATAATCTGCCGTTCAGGCTCTTCATATTCGGGCGCGGCGGGGTCGAAGAAGTCTTCCCACTCCGATTCTTGATTTCTGTCGATTCGGCGCGTATGGTCTATTATCGCGTTGTTGGCGATGCGAAAAAGCCACGTCGAAAACGCGGCGCGGTTTGGATTATAGCTCTCAAGGTTTTCGTTCATCTTCATGAAAGTGATACTCGTCACGTCGTCGGCGTCCGCTGAATTTTTCAGCCGCGCATAAATAAAGTTGTAGACGCGCGGGAAAAAATATTCGTACAGCTCCTCGAAAGCCTCTTCATCAGTCGCCGCTCGTTCGGCAAGTGTGTTGTAATAATTATCAGACATAAGTCACCGCCTTCCCAAATTTTTCGCGCCGATTTTATCACACGCCGTCCGCTTTAACAATCTAAAATTTTTTCTGCTAATGCGGAAAAAGTCCGTCATCCTCCGAAAAAAAATGACAGCCGCGATTTTTCTCGTGACTGTCAAAATTTTTTACAGTATGAACTGCGAAAGGTCTCTGTTCTTGGCAATTTCCTTGAGCCGCTCGTCAACGTAGTTTGCGTCGATTGTTAGCTCCGTTTTGCCGTCGGCGACCATGTCAGGTGCCTCGAAGGAAACTTCCTCCAATAATTTTTCAAGCAACGTGTGCAGACGACGTGCGCCAATGTCCTCGGATTGTTCGTTGACGACTTCGGCGAGTTCGGCGATGCGTTCGATTGCCTCGTCTTTAAAGTCCAACGCAAGCCCTTCCGTTTCCAGTAGTGCTTTGTACTGTTTAATCAGCGCGTTTTTCGGCTCGGTTAAAATTTTCTCAAAGTCCGCCTTGAGCAGTGATTTGAGCTCGACGCGAATCGGGAAACGTCCTTGCAATTCGGGGATAAGGTCGGAAGGTTTAGCCGTGTGGAATGCGCCCGCCGCGATAAATAAAATGTAATCAGTCTTGACGGGACCGTATTTAGTCATGACGGTTGAGCCTTCGACAATCGGCAGAATATCGCGCTGAACGCCTTCGCGGCTAACGTCGGGACCGGAAGACGAACCTTTAACGGCAACTTTATCAATTTCGTCAAGGAAGACAATTCCGTTGCGTTCGGCGAGTTCTACGGCGGCTTCGGAAACTTCTTCCATGTCGATAAGTTTTTCCGCTTCTTCCTGCTCCAAAATTTTGCGAGCGGCGGCGACGGTGACTTTGCGTTTGCGCATGCGTTTGGGCATAAGGGAGCTTACCATGTCTTGAAGATTATCGCCCATGCCCTCCAAACTTGAGCCGGAAAACATTCCAACCATCGGCTTAGCGTGGTCAGCAACTTCAAGCTCAATAACTTGTTCCTCCAACTTGCCCGCTTCCAAACGTTTACGGATAAATTCGCGTCCGGGTTTCTTTGAATTGTCCTCCTCGACGGGAGACGCCTCCGAATCAGCGTTGCCGAAAAGTTTTCCGAGCGGATTCTGCGAGCGTTTTGGTTCGGGAACGAGAATATCAAGCAATCTTTCTACGGCGTTTTGAGCGGCTTTATCCTTAACTTCTTCGGTCTTTTGCTTACGAACCATGCGCACCGCAGTCTGAACGAGGTCGCGAATCATCGAATCGACATCGCGCCCGACGTAGCCGACCTCGGTGAATTTTGTCGCCTCAACTTTAATAAACGGGGCGTCGACGAGTTTGGCAAGGCGGCGGGCAATTTCGGTCTTGCCAACGCCTGTGGAGCCAATCATCAAAATATTTTTCGGGATAACGTCATCGCGCATTTCATCGGGCAACTTGTGACTGCGCCAGCGATTACGAAGGGCAATGGCAACGGCTTTTTTAGCGTCAACTTGTCCGACGATGAAATTATCAAGCTGTTCTACGATTTGACGTGGAGATAGGGTAGACACACAAAAACCTCCATTAAAATAAAAATATTAGCTATAAGAATCGGCGAAATTATACAATGCGGCAGGAGAAAAGTAAAGATTCATTCTCTGCCCAATTTACGAGCTGTAAAGAAAAAGGCAATCGCCAGCGGCAAAAGTCCGCCAATCCACGCCATCGGAGACGCTAAGCACGCGCCCAAATATCCCAACCAATCGACTAAGAAAACTGCGGCGGCTATCCTCATGACCAATTCGACAATGCCCGCGAGCGTCGGCACGAAACTTTGTCCCAGCCCCTGCAACGTGAAGCGGAAGATAAAAAGCAGAGCCAACGCCCAATACGACAGCCCCGTCACGATTAAAAATAATCGCCCGTATTCGATGACTTGTTGAGCTTGCGCACCGACGAACAGCTCGATTATCTCCGCGCCAAAGTAAATGTTGAAGACCGCGACCAGCACGCTGAACGAGCACGACATAAAAATGCATTTCTTTACGCCGTCGACGATACGCCCGAATTGTTTTGCGCCGAAATTTTGCGCGGTGTAAGCAGCCATTGCAATTCCGAACGACATCATGGGCATAACGGCAATTCCGTCGACTCTGTGCGCCGCCGCGAACGCCGCAACCGCCACGCTCCCCAGTCCGTTTAGCGCGATTTGCAGGACGACCGCGCCTATTGCTATGATTGACGATTGAAAACCCATGGGCAGTCCGATTTTTATATGTTCGAGTAAAAAATTTTTGTCGAAGGAAAAATCTTCGCGGCGCACGTGCAGATACGGCACGCGCTTTTTTATGTAGAGAATGCACAAAATATTTCCGAGCGTCAAGGCGACAATCGTCGCGCCCGCCGAGCCAGGTATCCCTAAGCCGAGCCAGATTATCGCAATCGGTTCAAGCAAAATATTTATGCAAAGTGTCGTCGCTTGAATGACGGTGGGCATTTTGCTATCGCCGAGCGCACGGATTAAATTCGTCAGCATTTGTTGAAAGATAAACATCACGACGCCGCCATAGATAATTCCGATAAATGAATGTGCGCCGTCTAAAATTTCCGGTGGCGTATCCATAGCGATTAACAAGTCACGACAAAACGCCACGCCGACAATCGCAAGTATAACCGACGCCAACAAGCTTAGCAAAATACAAATCGCCGCAGACTTTCTCACGCCGTCGAAATCTTTCGCGCCGAATTTTTGTCCCGTGCAGATTGAAAAGCCGCTCGTCATGCCGAAACAAAAGCCCAACATCAAAAACATTAGCGGACCCGTGCACCCGACCGCCGCCAACGCCTCCACGCCCAAAAATCGCCCGACTATCAGCGTATCAACGAAGCCGAACAGCTGCTGAAAGACATTGCCCGCCAAAAGCGGCAACGTGAAATAAAAAATCAGCCGCGCAGGTTCCCCGATCGTTAAATCCTTGACCGCGCCGTTGTCCTTAGCTTCCATAGAAATTTCTCCCAAAAAAACTCTCCGTCGATAATATGACGGAGAAATTTTTATGTCAAGAATTCATTTTATAAATCATTTTATGAAACGAGTATGAAATTAAAAATGTTCCGAAAATTTGTTGACACTGAAAAAAAATTGGTGTAACATTAGACGCAGATTAAGACTTATTCTTAAGGAGTTTTTACAGAGTATAGGGAGGTATTTTTAATGGCTGTTAAAGTTGCTATCAATGGTTTCGGTCGTATTGGTCGTCTCGCGTTCCGTCAAATGTTCGACGCTGAGGGCTATGAAGTTGTCGCGATAAACGACCTCACCAGCCCGAAGATGCTCGCTCACCTTTTGAAGTACGACACGACTCAAGGCGGATATTGCGGCAAAATCGGTGAAGGCAAACACACTGTCGAGGCTAAGGAGAATTCCATCGTTGTTGACGGCAAAGAGATCATCATCTACGCCATCAAAGACGCGAAAGAAATCCCCTGGGGCAAACATGACGTTGACGTCGTTCTCGAATGCACGGGCTTCTACACCAGCAAAGAAAAAGCTTCCGCGCATATCGTAGCCGGTGCGAAGAAAGTCGTTATTTCGGCTCCTGCCGGCAATGACCTCCCGACAATCGTCTACAACGTCAACCACAAGACCCTCAAACCCGAAGACACCGTTCTTTCGGCGGCGTCCTGCACCACCAACTGCTTGGCTCCCATGACCCAGGCTCTGCACAACCTCGCTCCGATTCAAAGCGGCATTATGGCTACCATTCACGCTTACACCGGCGACCAAATGATTCTCGACGGTCCGCAGCGTAAAGGTGACCTCCGCCGTGCCCGCGCAGGTGCATGCAACATCGTCCCGAACAGCACCGGCGCAGCAAAAGCTATCGGTCTCGTCATTCCTGAATTGAAGGGCAAACTCATCGGCGCAGCACAGCGCGTCCCGACTCCCTCCGGCTCCACCACGTTGCTCTTTGCGGTTGTTAAGGGCGAAGTCACCGTTGACCAAATCAACGCGGCAATGAAAGCGGCTGCCAACGAATCCTTCGGCTATTGCGAAGAACAAATCGTTTCCAGCGATATTCTCGGCATGAAGTTCGGCTCGCTCTTCGACGCAACCCAGACCATGGTCAGCCCCATTGGCGACGGCAACACGCTCGTTCAAGTCGTTTCCTGGTATGACAACGAGAACTCCTACACCAGCCAGATGGTTCGCACGATTAAGTACTTCGCGGAACTTAAGTAATTTATTAGCAACTGAACACGGTTAAGACTTTAGCGGCTCGGCTCTTCTGAAATGTTGAGCCGAGTCGTTTTCCGTTTATGCTTAAAATTTTTTGGGAGGTTTTCTAATGAATAAGAAAAACATTCGCGACATCAACTTGAAGGGCAAGAAGGTCTTCCTTCGCGTCGATTACAACGTTCCCATGGACGAAAACCAGAACATCACCAACACCAAGCGCATTGACGCGACGCTCCCGACTCTTAACTATCTGCTCGAACAGGGCGCGGCTATCATTATCGGTTGCCACCTCGGACGCCCGACCGAAGCTCGCGAACCCAAATTCTCCACCAAACCCATTGCTAAGAAACTCGCTGAAATTCTCGGCAGAGAAGTCAAATGGGCGGAAGATTGCATTGGCGAACCCGCTGAAAAAGCTGCCGCCGCTCTCCAGCCCGGCGAAATCCTCCTGCTTGAGAACCTGCGCTATCACAAGGAAGAAAAGAAAAACAATCCCAAGTTCGCGAAACAACTCGCCGCGCTCGCTGACATCGCCGTTAATGACGCTTTCGGCATGGCTCACCGCGCTCACGCCTCCAACGTCGGCATTACCCATTTCCTCGAAACCGCGTCCGGCTTCCTCATGGAAAAAGAAATTAACTACATCGGCAAGACCCTTGAAGCTCCGCAACGCCCGTTCGTCGGCATTATCGGCGGCGCGAAAGTTTCTGACAAAATCGGCGTTATCAGCAACATGATTGACAAAGTCGACACGATTATTATCGGCGGCGGCATGGCTCACACCTTCGACAAGGCTAAAGGTTACGAAGTCGGCACCTCGCTCCTCGAAGCGGACAAAGTTGATCTCGCGAAAGAACTCCTCGAAAAAGCTGCGGCTAAGGGCGTTAAAGTTGTTCTGCCCGTTGACCTCGTTGTTGCCGATAAATTCGCGGCTGATGCTCAATTCAAAACTGTTCCAGTTGACCAGTGCCCGGCTGATTGGATGGGTCTCGACAGCGGCGAAAAGACTTCCGAAGAATACGTTAAGGCTCTCGAAGGCGCGAAGACGATTATTTGGAACGGACCGATGGGAGTCTTTGAATTTGACAACTTCGCAAAAGGCACGCTCGCAGTTGCTAAGGCTGTGGCTGACGCGACGGAAAAGGGCGCAATTTC
>JAFPVP010000063.1 GCA_017412925.1 Selenomonadaceae bacterium | reverse complement strand
TGTTTACGAAGTTGTAAATCGTAAAGCTGCAAAAACGTATGATCGTGGCAAGCGTGCTCCTGAACCTATTAAACGAAATCGGAAGAACAAGGAACCAGTGTCCTTGAAGCATGCGGACAATTAAATTGAGTCATACTAGTATGTAAAAAAATAGCCCGCCGTTTTGGCGAGCTAAGAAAAAATTTTCTATTGTAGCAAACTCAGTACGTTATTAGGATTTTGATTGGCTTGGGCGAGCATGGACTGCGCCGCTTGCAAGAGCACGTTCGCTTTGGTGTAGGCTGTCATCTCTTTAGCCATGTCCGCGTCGCGGATTGTCGACTCGGAGGACGTAACGTTTTCGTTCATCGTGACGATATTTGTTTGCGTGTATTCCAGCCGTTGCATGTATGCGCCGATTGTCGTCGCGTTGTCGAGGGAATATTCCAGCGCGCCGTCCAAAACTCGGATTGCAATGTTGGCGTCTTCTTTGGTTGTAACGGAAATATCGTCGATTGTCATATTCGCCGCCGCGTGGAGTGTTTCGAGCCACTCGGCTTGCTTGTCGGAGTCATAGTCCAGCGCGTTGTAACGGGCTTTGTCGTTTTCGTTTAAAAGTTCGTCGTAGCTGTTGAAAATTTCGCCCGCCGTCAGCGATTTCGTTTGCATGTCCTTGATATAAAAATTGCTGTGCTGACCTGCCTGCGTGCCGTGCTGAATCACTAGCGGAACATCTCTCATGCTCTCAACATTTCTCGTACCCGTCGCAGTTTGTCCCTGCTTAGCAAGGTAGCGCAGGAGCATATAACCAGCAGAATAGGGTTTTTCTCCGTCAGCCGAGGTTCCGCCGTCGCTGAAAATCCTTTCAAGGGTGCTTCTGTCCGTCGTCAACAAATTTGCAAAGCCGCTGCCGCGTTCGTCGTCGATGCCGTGGACGAGTTCGGCGGTGCCTTCCTTCAAGTACATTGGCAAATCTTTAAAGCTATAAATGTTCGCCGCCATGACAGCGTGGGTGAATTCGTGCGCCAAAGTTCGGTCAAGATAACCCGCCGACGGATCAGAAGTCGCGCCGTCCTCGCTGGACGTGTCGATACTGTTGTAGTATTTCATATTGACGTATAACTCCAGTTTCGTCGCATTTCCGCCCGAAGACCAATGCCGCACAAAAGCCAATGAGCTTCCGTGACTTTGGAGATCGGGATCCGTGGTGGTGTTGCTGTTGAAAAAATTAACGCTGATGGTTTTGATGGTCGCGTCGGGGTCGTTGAAGTCAATGCCGTAACTTTCCTTGACGAGCTTCAAACTCTGTTCAATCCAATCAGAATTCAAACCCTTAAGGATATGTTCTTCGGCGGTGGTGAGAGTGGTGCCGTCTGCGTCTGCGGTCGGCCAAGTAATCGTCAAGCCGTCAATCGTCGTGGCGGAGGTCGGCAAGCCCCAACTTGAAACGGCTACTTGTTCGGGCACGATTGATTCAGCAGTTTTGACGGTGTCGCCGCCTGCGTCTGCGCCGGTTATTGCGCCCGTGTCCGTGTTGTTCAAAATAATTCCGCAGTAATCGCTCAAAAAAGCTGTGGCAGAAGTTGAAGAGTCCAAGTCGCTCAAAAAATTTTCGACGAGCGCACTTGTCGTAGAAAATTTTCCGTTGGAGGCGGAACTGATTGCCTCGTCGAGAGCCGCCGTGCCCGATAAAGTTGTTTTGTTTAGGGAAGTCATCAAAGACGTAGCGACTTGCACAGCCGTGGTTGCGGCGTCGACGTATTTAATTTTTTGGTCGTAGCGACCGTCCAAAAGTCTTTTGCCGTTGTACTCGTTGCCCAACGCCACGTCGTTAATCGTGTGCCGCAGTTGCGTGAGTTCCTTTTGAATCGTTTGGCGATCTTCGTCGGTGTTGGAGTCGTTGGCGGCGTCGATTGCTTTTTCCTTCATGGTGCGCAGAATGTTGATAATATCCTCCACGCCGCCCGACGCGGTCTTTAGCATAGCCGAGCCGTTCTGGACGTTCTGCAAATCTTGATCGAGACTGCGAATTTGCACGCGCATTCTCTCGGAGATTGAGTAGCCCGAAGCGTCGTCGCCGGCGGAATTAATTTTCATGCCGCTTGCAACTTTTGCCAGCCGCTTGTTCAATTCCGAATTATTTTGATTAAGCTGATTGAGCGTGCGAACCGCCGACAAATTATTTTTTACCACCATCGCCATAAAGCATCATCCTTTGCTAAACACAAAATCCTTTTCCGAAAAAATTTTTTCTATGATAACAAAATTATCGTCGTTATGCAATAAAAAATTGCCCTCGCGCAGTCGGTTGATAAAAGCAACGGATAACGCTATAATGGCAAAAAATTTCGAGGAGCGTGGAAACCTTGACGGAAAGAGAAAAAATGCTCGCGGGGCAGTGGTACGATGCAAATTTCGACGCGCGGCTTATGGAGGAGCGGGCGTTCGTAAAAGATTTGTGCTTGGAATTCAACTCGACGCGAATGCAGGATTTGTCGCGGCGCAGAAAAATTTTGCGGGAGATTTTGCCGAACGTAGACGCGGAAGCTGTAGAAATTTTGTCGCCGTTCATGGTCGATTACGGTTACAATATTTTCCTCGGCGCGGGCACTTTTTTAAATCACAACTGCTATCTTATGGACTGCGCAAAAATTCAGCTCGGAAAAAAAGTTTTCGTTGGACCGAACTGCGGATTTTACACGGCGATTCACCCGCTCGATTGTGTCAAGCGCGCTGAAGGTTTGGAACGTGCTGAACCGATTATAATTGGCGACGACGTGTGGATTGGCGGCGACGTGACGATTTTGCCTGGCGTGAAAATTGGGCGTGGCTCGGTTATCGGCGCGAAATCTCTCGTGACAAAAGATATTCCGGAAAATGTTATGGCGTTCGGAAATCCTGCGCGGGTCGTGAATAAAATTGGCATGGAGACTTTACTTGTTTAATGCGTAATGCGTAATGCGTAATGCGCAATGGGAAGCGAAATTTTGAGAGGAATTCAGATTGATTAAGATTGACAAAAATTTTTATTGGTTGCTGTTCAAATCGACATTTATCGTCAGCATGTTCACGGTCGGCGGCGGCTACGTGATAATTCCACTGCTCAAAGCCAAATACGTTGACGAATATCATTGGATAACCGACGAAGAAACTTTAAACATGGTGGCGATTGCGCAGTCGACGCCTGGCGTCATGGCGGTGAATACGGCTATCATGCTCGGCTATCGCATGGCGGGCGTAGCGGGCGCGTTGACGGGAATGCTCGCAACCGTTCTGCCGCCGCTGATTATAATCACAATCGTCGCTACGTTCTATGACTTGGTCGCCTCGAATGAATACGTTCAGCTCGTCTTGAAGGGCATGCAGTGCGGCGCGACGGCTCTTTTGCTCAACGTGGCGATTGACTTGCTCAAAAAACAATTTTCCAAAAAACTCCTCCTGCCGATTGTGATAATCCTCGGAACGTTCGTAGCGAATTTATTTTTCGGCGTGAATATCATGTTGCTCGTTGCCATTGACGGCATCGTCGGATTTTTCCTCATGCGCGACAAAAAGTACGAGTAAGGGGGCGTCGGATTGATTTATTGGCTGCTATTTTTCGAGTTCGCGAAGATAAGTTTGGTTTGCGTGGGCGGCGGTTATGCGTCAATGCCGCTGATTCAAGCCGCCGTCGTCGATACTTATCACTGGCTGAGCTTGAGCGAATTTATAGATATTTTTACGATTTCGCAGATGACGCCCGGTCCGATTGGCATAAACGCGGCGACGTTCGCGGGCATGAAAATTGCGGGATTTGGCGGAGCTGTTTGCGCGACGGCTGGTTTCGTGACGCCGAGTATTTTCCTTTGCATTGCGCTGGCGAAAATTATTTTTAAGTACGGAGACTTGGGCGCGATTCACGGCATTTTAAACGGCTTGCGCCCCGCAGTCATGGCACTAATCGCGGCGGCGTGTGTGAGTTTCGTTTTGCTTGCCGTGTGGAATTCGGAGAAAATGCCCGAAGATTTTTTTGCGACGTTTGATTTAAAGGGCGCGGTAATTTTAATCGGCGCGTTAATTGCCGTCAGAAAAAAAATCGGCGTGATAAAAGTTTTGTTGGCGAGCGGCGCGGCAGGATTAATATTGGGATTGGTGGCAACGTGACGTTGCATCCAGTTAGCGCGATTAATTGCTCGAAATTTTCAGCTTGTCGCCGCGTTCGAGTATTGAAAATTTTTTTGGGCTGGTGATTTAGTTGGGCGACTTAATAATTTTTGTGATGATTGTCTGCATGATTTTTTACGCATTCGGCGACGACATCTTCACGGACTAAAAAAAAGCACTTCCAAAAATCGGAGGTGCTTTTTGATTTGAATCATTGCGAATTATTTTTTACGCGAATTAAAATCCTCGTCGAGTTCCTTGCGCCAGCCGTCATCAAAAATCATCGGCATTTCTAACGGCGGAGCAGTTCTCGCGAAGGAAACAAATTTACTCATTGCGCCGTAAACTTTTTCCGTGCCGCGTTTATCGGAGTGATAATTGACGGCGCGGCGGCGGTCGATACCAATATGCCCCGCAACTTTGGCGGCGTCAATGTTCGCGCCGAGGAAAATAAATTCCCAACCGCGTTCCTTTTGCTTGCTGATAAGTTGCTTAACTTCCTTGTAATTGAAACGTTCGCTGGAATTTTCCATGCCGTCAGTCGTGATGATAAAAACGGTTTTGGACGGGCGGTCTTCGTCGCGGGCGTACTTGTGAATATTTTTGATGTGTTTGATAGCGTCGCCGACGGCGTCTAGGAGCGCGGTCATGCCGCCGACTTCGTAATCTTTATTCGTCAGCAGCTCAATTTTTTCGAGCGGAATTCGGTCGTGCAAAACTTTCGACTCGTGATTGAAAAGAATCGTTGAAACGATAGCGGCGTCCTCGGTCTCCGCCTGTTGCTTTTTAATCATGGAATTGAAGCCGCCGATAGTGTCCTCCTCCAAGCCCGCCATGGAGCCGCTACGGTCGAGGATAAAAACCAATTCTGTCATTTTAATCAACCTCCTATCATTGAGGCGATTATACAAAAAAATTTTTTAAATGTTGTCAATCGGGAGGCGACAAAGAATTTTTTTTATCGCCCAGGAGATTCTGATTGTGTTCGTATAAGCAATCGTTAAGTTCGTCGACGTCAAAAATTTCGTTCTCGATAAAAAAGGAGATGATTAAATCGCGCTTGGACTTTGAGAGCGTGAAACCGGCGGCGGCGAGGAAATCTTTTGCCTCGTCTAAGTCGAGCCTTAAAGCCAGGCTCAATGCAACGGCGGTGTCTTTTTTCGGCTGATAATTTTTGTTGTTCACGATGCGGTGGAAAAGTCTTCGGTCGATTTTAGCGCGATTATACACGTCAGAATTTTTCTCCCCGCTCTCTTTAATAAGGCGCACGAGCATTTCGGAAAAAGTTTCGCCGACGTTTTGCTCAAAAAATTTATCAAGCTTAATTCTGTTCGCCAAAGAAAAGCACACCACTGGCGGCGGCGTGCCAGCTTTTTCTGCCGCAAAAATTTCTTCCTCAAAAAGATTTTCGGCGAGGTAAGCTTCCAGTCGCATTTTTAATTTTATATCCATTTACAGCACCTCCGTTAAAAATATTTTATCAAAGCGCGGCAAAAATTCAATGGCGGTTCTTGAAAGTCGAAAGTTAATGAAATAAAATTCCGATATAATCATCAGCACGAAAGGAGCTGATACGTAAAATGCCATTAATCGACGCAGGTTCAACGGGCATAAGACCAATAGATAGGCAACGACCGCTAGATGGTACAGAACGAGTAAGGCGACGCGACGACGGCGGAGCCTTCCGACCGCAGACGACAGTTAATTTAAAGACGGCAATTCAAGATTTGGCGGCGACGCTCGGCAAAATCGCCTCGGAGGAAAAATACGGAATTCAGAAACTGCCGCAGGAAGTGGGCGACATCGTCAAAAATATTTTAAAGCAATCGCTATCCTTGGAATCGACACTCGGCAAGGGAATAGGCAGCACAGTCGAGAGCCAACGCTTTTCAATGGATCAGCTTATGCTTTTTTCGCGAATGCTTTTGCAAATCGGGACGCTCGCCGAAAAAGGCTACTCAATGAAATTAAGCGAAGACACGCAAGCATTGCTGTCGAATTTTAAAGATTTAATCGTTGCGCAGGAGGGCGGCGACGCATTCGAGCCAATTTTAATGACAAAATCGTCGTTTGAATTGATGGACGCCAAAACCGCCGAGCAACTCCCGCAAGCCCTCTACGAAATTTTATCACAGCTGGCGAACGCCCCCGAAGTTCAACAGCAACAGCCGCCGTCCGAGAGTATGCAATTTTTAAAGCAGCTGATAAGATATTTCATGCCGCGCCCCGAAGTCGACAATTTGCAACAAGAACAGTTGCCGCCACAGGAGCAAGCACCTGCGCAACAGCAACAAGAATCACAGCCGCAGGGCGCGACGCAAAAATTTTTGGAATCAATGTTTAAAAACTTCGGCGGGAAATTCGCTCAACAAGGTCAGCAAACTCAAGGACAATTCAATCAACCGCAAGTTCAAGGACAAGCGCAATTCACTCAACCACAGCCACAAACTCAAGGACAATTCAATCAGCCACAAACTCAAGGACAAGCGCAATTCAATCAACCACAGCCACAAACTCAAGGACAATTCAATCAGCCGCAAGTTCAAGGACAAACGCAATTCAATCAGCCACAAACTCAAGGACAAGCGCAATTCAATCAACCACAGCCACAAACTCAAGGACAATTCAATCAGCCGCAAGTTCAAGGACAAACGCAATTCAATCAGCCACAAAC
>JAFPVP010000062.1 GCA_017412925.1 Selenomonadaceae bacterium | reverse complement strand
GGGATAACCGAAATCCTTTGGATTTTCATCACAAATTTCTAATCTGCTGTGAATTGTGTCCAAAACTTCCCAATAAGCCAGCGCACGACCAGAATTAAACGAATTTGGTTCTTTTTTTTCGTCTTCGATTGATTCATACGCATATTCAATTACGCTTTCGATAATATAGCGCACGGAGTCCTTATCCATCGTTTCAATCATAGTTTTTCACCTCTTTTTTCTAATTCTTCGGAGCGATTTTGGATTGATTCATTAAAATTTTTGATTTCGTGCAACCAATGACCAATTCTGCCCGCTTGTTTATCGGGTCTTTCATACCAATCGGCATAAACTTTCCAAGGCTCATTAATTTTTAAGAGATGTTCATCAATTTCCTTTTGCAAGGAACGAATTCCCTTGCGAAGCTGAGCGGACGTCTGATTTTCCAAATTTTTCTCCGCGAATAATTGTAAATCAAACTTCAAGATTTGTCACCTGCCATTTCTAAAATTTTTTTTGCTACGCGAGCCGCCGCGCCATGTTCTCCAAGTTTTTTGCACGCTGATTGCAATTTTTCTACGATTTCTGCGCGATTTTCTAAGATTTTATTTATTTCCTCTGAAATTCTTTGCGGATTGACTTTATCCTGCAATAATTCGGGCAAAATTTCTTCGTCGGCTAAAATATTCGGCAAACTGAAGTATTTTATATCGACTAACAGCTTTCCGATTAAAAAATTTAGCGAATTCATCTTATAAAGCACGACGCACGGCAAATTTAGCAACGCCGCCTCTAAAACGACCGTTCCTGACGTCGCGATTGCCGCATCAGCGACTTGTATCAGCTCATATCGCCGCGATGAATCCACTAATTCTATATTTAAGCCTTTTATATCGATTAATTTTTCCATTCCGTCGGCTACGGGCAAAAAAAATCGTTTATCGGGCAAAATTTTTACCGTTTCGAGCATTGCGGGCAATAAAAGTTTAATTTCTTGCTTGCGTGAGCCTGGCATTAGCAAAATTACCTGCTCTGAAGCCTTTATTCCGAAAAATTTACGCGCTTGAGCCTTTGACATGGACGATTTGACAGTATCGACGAGCGGATTGCCTAAAAAATAAATTTTTGCGCCCGCCGCTTGATAAACTGGCAATTCAAACGGAAAAATCGCGATAAAAACGTCTGCAATCGCCGCGCAGTCCTTTGCACGCCCTTTTCTCCACGCCCAAGCACTCGGAGGTATGTAAGATAGGATTTTTATGCCGAATTTTTTAACTCGACGCGCCAAACGCCAATTAAAATCAGGATAATCGATTAAAACGAGTAAATCGGGGCGTTCAGAGCGAATAATTTCAGTTAAATCGTCGAGGAGCCTAAAAATCTTGCGTAAATTCTTTAAAACGTCGACGACGCCCATAATATTATAATTTTTGTAGTTGCGAACGAGTTTAACGCCCTCTTGAGCCATCAAATTGCCTCCGAAGCCCAAAATTTCGGTTTCTGGGGCGATTTTTTTTATTTCGCGAGCCAAAGACGCGCCGTGAACGTCGCCAGAGGCTTCACCGGCTGAAAAAAACAGTTTCAAGGCTAAAAAACCCCCTTTCGAGGCAATTATATTGGCGCGAGCGTAAAATTTCAATACAGAATCGATTTTGCGGCGTAAAGTGCAAATTCCAAAATATGAGAATTTGTAATTTTCTGCGGGAGCCTACAAAATTTTTAAAGAGTTCGATACCATGAGGATTATCGGACAGCAAGAATTAAAATTTTGTTAAAAAATTCGGCGGATACGGATTAAAATCGTTCGCTACCTTTTTTTTTGCTTACATTTATGGTAGACTATCGAAAATATTTTCCAGCGGCAATCGAAAGGAACAAGCAGGGAGAATTTCAATGGAGATGACTATAAAAAAGAACTACGAAACGCGGCGGCGAATTTTGGCTGTTGTACTTTTTTTCGGCATGAGCGCGGCTACCGTCCAAGTTTTTGCCGCTCCGAATGATGCTGCGGATGGTGTCGACGAGAGCTTAGCAGAGGAGAATAAAATTTCAAGTAGCGGCGTGCAAATTTCGGGCATGAGTGGCACTGTCACGCAGAGCGAGGATATTTCTTCGCGGGGCAATGCTGTCGAATTTAGCGGCGCGTTCGTCAGAAGTTTTAATTTGTCAAGCAAGCTGACGGGCGGCAAATACGCAATTTATATCGACGGAAATTCTTTGGTCAGGAACATAAACATAAACGACGGCGCAAAAATTTTCGGCGACATCGTTTCGGCTTGGCAAACAGAAAATTATAGTCCCGACCGCGTGACGAATCTAAACATAAACACGGATTTTATTTTCGACAGAAATATTTCGGGCGCGGAAAGTATTAAATTGCACGTCAGCGACGCCACGATGAAATTTTCGGGCGCGGCTGATATTTTGAGCGTCGACGTCGGTTACGGCGCACAACTTTTCGGCGGCACCTTCAATCTTAACAACATGAGTCACAAGCTTGCCGAGGGCGTAATGGATACGACGACCGGCAAATTTATCAACCACGGGACGATTGGCGCGGGCTCTCCCGAAACGAATTTAGTCATTAACGGCAATTTGATTTCTGACGGCGTTTTACAAAAAGTCAGCGGCGGCAAGGCGGGCATGATCATCGTGAACGGCAACGCAAATGTCAACGGCTCGACCGTCACGACGGATAGCATGTTGCCCAACGAGACCGCCACAGTTTTAATCGCCAAATCCGTCACGGGCAAGATTAAAAATTCTGCGGACAATCCTTATCCGCTCTCCGCCTTTCTCAGTGCCACGGGCGAAATTGTCGGCAATTCTGTCGTCGTCAAGACATACGCGACGACCAACGAAGAAATATTTACTCCGCAAGAATCGGAAACTTTTACTGCAATGCGGGAGATGTTCGAGCGGCTTGACGATAATAAACGCAACGAGATGCGCCCGCTTTACAACATGACGCCATCCGAAGCTAAACGAACTTTGACGCAAATCGGCTCCAATGACGCCGCGCAGATTATGAGCGTCGCTCAACAAAATATCGCCGTCGACAGAATGATTTCTCACCGCGTCTCGAAAGTTTTCGCGCCGGAACATGTCAACGTGAACGTTCACCCGATGAAATTTGCCGACGGTGAGGACGATTCGCCCGAAGTGACCGTTAAAGTTAAAGTTCCCAAGCGGCAGGAAAATAATTTTTGGATTAACTACATGAAGAACTGGGGACAATTAGGCGGCAACACGGATTATCACGGCAGCGTTATCGTCGGCGGCTACGACAGACCGATTGGCAGGAAATGGCGCGCGGGAATTTTCGCCACTTACGGGACGATTGGCTACGGCGCGAAAGCTTCACGGGCTACGGTTTACGATACGCGGCTCGGACTTTACGCGGGCTATCACAACCGGCAAAGTGACGTTTATCTTTATCTAAACGGCGGGCAGTTAAGAAATTCTTTGCACAGGGGAATTTCTTCGCTGGGCTTGTCGACGAACGCTAACTATAAAAGCCGAATCATTGAACTCGGCGGCGAATACAAATACGACCTCACGCCGAAAAAACTTTGGCACGTCAGCCCGTTTGTAAATTTCCAAGTTTCGCACCTCAAGCAGAACGCCTACAACGAGAACGGCGCGGGCATTTACAATCAGCACGTCGCCGCAGACAGCAACACTTACTTTGCGGCGCAGACGGGTCTTGATTTAAAACGTTACTATAAAAAGGGAATGGTCGGGCTTAGGTTCGGCGTTAAGCACGGTTTCACGGGCGCGGATCCCGATTTGCATATCAGCTACGAAGGCGACGGCACAAGCACCTACAGGCTCCGCCAAGAGCGCGATAAAACTCATTTTGTGTTCAGCGTGCGCGGGGAAAGTGAATTTGCTAATGGCTGGTTCATGGGCGGCGAAGCGGAACTTCAGCGCGGAGAAAATGACAGAGACGTTACGGCGTCGGTCATGTTAAGGAGGATTTGGTAAATGGCAGAAAAAATTTTTATCGTGGAGGACGAACGACCGATAGCGCGTTTGCTCCAATTAACACTCGAACGCGAAGGCTTTAAGACTGCCAACGAAACAAACGGGCGGCGGGCTTACGAACGCATACTCCAAGAAAAATACGATTTAGTTCTGCTCGACGTGATGCTCCCCGAAATGGACGGCATGGAAATTTGCAAGCGCGTGCGTGAAGTCAGCGACGTGCCGATAATCATGGTGACGGCGCGTGATGAAGTTCGCGACAAAGTGGAAGGGCTAGACCTCGGCGCAGATGATTATATGACGAAACCTTTCGCGCCCGAAGAACTTTTAGCGAGAATCCGCGGCGTGCTCCGTCGGCACAATGAACGCCTGCGCAACGCCGAAGAATCGCGCTACGTCGTCAAAAACATGATTCTCTACCCCGAACGTTACGAAGTCACCGTTAAGGGAGAGAAAGTCGAATTGACGCATAAAGAATACGCGCTGTTAAAATATCTTGTCGAAAACAAACGCAACGTCCTGAGCCGCGACCAAATTCTCCAGACTGTTTGGGGCTACGATTATATCGGCGATACAAATGTTGTCGACGTTTACATCAGCTACTTGCGCTCCAAAATCGATGACAAATTCGGCGAGAAATACATTTACACGACCAGAGGCGTCGGCTATGCAATTAGGGATTAAGCCAGTCAAGGCGTCGGAAAGTTTCCTGCAACAGCAACGATTAGTAAACGACGTATCGCACGAGTTGAGGACGCCGCTGACGATAATTCGCGGCTACGTCGACTTGCTGGAGAGTTGCGGCACCTCCGACCCCGACCTTTTTAAAGAAGCTGTCACGTCGATAAAAAAATCCGCGCAGAACATGCAAAGCCTCGTCGAAAGTTTATTGTTCCTCGCCCGCGCAGATCAAGGACATCAGCCGCTTATGAAAGTTCCCGTCGACTTGGACGAGCTGCTGAAAAAATTCGTGGAAAGTTATCGTTCGCCGCGCGTGCAGCTGTCGAAACTTGCGCCCTGTAAAATTTTGGCGGACGCGGAGTTTTTTAAGAAAATGCTCGCCGCCTTCCTTGATAATGCCCTGCGCTATAGCCCGCCCGATACGGCTGTTAAAGTTGAGCTGACGACTTCGCCCGGCACGGCAACGCTGAAATTTATCGATAAGGGCGTCGGCATTCCAAAGGAGGATTGCGAAAAAATTTTCGACCGCTTCTATCGCACGGACAAGGCGCGTACAAAACTCGGCGACGGAGAAAGTTCTGTTGGGCTCGGTCTCACCGTCGCGAAGTGGATAGCTGACCGTCACGACATCGACATAAAAGTTAAAAGCAAACTCGGCGAAGGCTCGACCTTCACGCTGATAATCCCGACGATTTGAATCTGCCCTCCCAAACTTCGGAGGGCAAAATTTTTTTGCTTGAAAGGAATTATCCGCGCCGCGCAGAATATCTTTTTAAACACATTCGGCAAGAGCGGAAGGAGCTGTTAAGTCATGGTAACATTCAACATAAGGGGTAAGAATATCGAAATCACTCAGCCGTTGCGCGAGTACGTCGAAAAGCGCGTCGGCAAAATCGCCAAATACTTCGACAACATGGAAGAAATTTCCGTTTTGCTTTCGGTCGAAAAGGACAGGCAAATCGTCGAGGTTACGGCGGAAGTGCGCGGCGGGCTCATTTTGCGCGGTCAGGAATCCAACTTGGACATGTACACTTCGATTGACTTGGTCGTCGAGAAACTTGAACGCCAAATCCACAAGCAGAAGACGAAACTTGAACGGCGTTTCCGTAACGGCGGCATGCGCTCGGAGGCGTTCGCCGAATCCAAAGTTCAAGTCGAACGCGAGGACGAGGGCGAATATCCCATTGTCAAGACCAAACATTTTGTCGTCAAGCCCATGGACGTACAGGAAGCTATCATGCAGATGAATTTGCTCAACCATAACTTTTTCGTCTTCCGCGACGCACAGACCGAACAAATCTGCGTAGTTTATAAGCGCACGGCAGGAGCTTACGGTTTGCTCGAATTCGACGGCTGAGCCGCTTTAAAAGAAAGAACAAAGCGCGTTCAAACTCCGCGAAAAACTTTTTCTGTTGACGATTAAGGGGTTGCGTGTTAAAATACGCGGGCAGTCAACTTTTCTAGTATCAAGCGGAGGGAGGGATATTGAATGGCCAATGAAGTCAAAGTTGGGAAAAATGAATCCATAGACAGTGCTCTCCGCCGCTTTAAGCGTACCTGTCAAAAGGCGGGCACGCTCGCCGAAGTTCGCAAGCGTGAACATTACGAAAAGCCCAGCGTCCGCCGCAAGAAAAAATCGGAGGCGGCTCGCAAGCGGAAGTATCGTTGATCCTTAGTCAGACAAATAAAAAAGGCCGCTGTCTTCCTTTGCGGATTGACGGCGGTTTTTTTTCGTGAAACAAATTTTTTTAATAACAGCTTAATGATTATGTTGTATAAGCAAAAAGACAAAGTTTTTTGTCCGAATTACTCACGTAACGCAAGAAGGGAGACTCGTATGCAATATGCCCGAAAATAAATCCTTGCCGCCCAAGAATCGGACAGGGGTAATCTCTATCATAAAGATTTTGCAACACTTCGGCGTTAAGGATTTGCAAAAGATTTACGACCGGAACCCCGAAACGGACGAACAATTGGATTGGAAAAAACTTCAGAAGCTGGCGAAAAAGTACAATATCAGTAGCACGGTCATTCGTCCGACCGTCGACGAACTGCGCGAAATTGAATATCCCGTCGTTGCCAAAATGAATGACGGCGCGTATATCGCAATCGGTAGCTCGAATGAAGAAGTTGTTTTGGCAATCGACCCAAGAGAGAGCAAGCCGAAAGCCATCCCCATGAAAGAATTCTTGGAGGGCTGGTCAAACGAGATGCTGATTTTTTCAGCGTCTTTCAGCTGGGCGTACTTCAAGAAACAGTATAATATCGACTGGTTTTTGAGCGTTGTCAAGCGTTATAAAAAGCCGCTCTTTGAAGTGGTATTTTCGTCGTTTTTTATTCAAATAATGGCAATCGTCTTCCCGCTGATAACGCAGGTTATCATCGACAAAGTTATCGGCAACAACGGGCTTGCGACGCTGACGGTTATCGGTTGGAGCATGGTTCTTTTCTTCGCAATGCAATCGCTCCTCACCGCACTGAAAACTTACATTTTAAACCACACGACAAACAAGCTCGACGCCATTTTGGGAACGCGATTATTCCGCCATTTGATAGCCCTGCCGTTGCCCTATTACGAACGCAAGCGCGTCGGCGAAGTGCTCATGCGTATCGAGGCCTTGGAGCGCGTCCGCAGTTTTTTAACAGGGCAAGGCTTAACCACAGTACTTGACGTTATATTCTCGGTCGTTTTTATCGCGTTCATGCTCTGGTACTCGGTGCCGCTGACTTTAATCGCGCTGACGATACTCCCTCTCTACGTGGTTCAACTTGCAGCAATGCCAATATTAAAAAGCAAAATGAACGGTCTTTGGCAAGCAAAAGTTGCGAATCAATCTTTCATGGTCGAATCAATCACCAACGTTGAGACGGTTAAATCGCTGGCAGTTGAGCCGCAGTTCGTCAACAAGTGGGAAAATCTTATCGCGCGCTACGTTCGCAAGCAATTTGAAATGTCAAAATTCATGCTGGCTTTAACCGGCTATCGTGGCGTTGTTGACGCGGGTGTTTCGATGGCAATTCTCTGGTACGGCGGCAACATGGTCATGAACGGCGAATTCACGCTCGGTCAATTAATCGCATTCCAGATGATTTCGCGGCAAGCCACGACGCCTTTAACCACGCTTTTAATGATGTGGTGGCATTTGCTGATGTTCAGAATAGCACTCGGTCAAGTCGGAGATATTTTGAACACGCCCATGGAACCGGTTATTCACGACATAGGCAAACGCGGCGACAATCGGATTGACGGTTCGATTGAGATGAACAACGTTTCCTTCCGATACCGCGTCGACCTGCCGCTTGTTTTGAAGAATATAAATTTAACCGTTCTGCCAGGTCAGAAAATCGGCATCGTCGGGCGTTCCGGCTCTGGTAAATCCACGTTGACAAATCTCGTGCAGAACCTTTACATTCCCGAAGAAGGGCAAATTGTAGTCGGCGGCATTGACACGCGCGAGGCAAATCTTTCTTGGTTGCGCGAACAAATCGGCGTTGTCATGCAGGAAAATTACCTTTTCAACTCCAGCGTGCGCGACAACATTGCAATCAGCCGCCCCACCGCGACGATGGACGAAATTATTCGCGCGGCAAGGCTTGCAGGTGCTCACGATTTTATTTTGGAGTTAAAGGAAGGCTACGATACCAAAGTCGGCGAACGCGGCGATTCACTCTCCGGCGGGCAACGTCAGCGCGTCGCCATTGCTAGGGCACTGCTTGCCAATCCGCCGATTTTGATTTTCGACGAGGCAACTTCAGCCCTTGACTACGAATCCGAAAGAATTATCCTGAACAACATGGGAGCTATCGGCGCGCAGAGAACGATGCTTATCATTGCGCACAGATTGAGCGCGGTGCGCCGTTGCGATAAAATTATCGTCGTCGACAAGGGCGAAATCGTCGAGAGCGGCACGCATGACCAATTACTTGCGCTCGGCGGGCTTTATCGTTATCTTTATGACCAGCAAGAAAGCAGAGGGTAGAAATATGAAGAAATTTTTAAACTGGCTTCTTCACGGTGAAGAACGCAAAAAAGAAACAGAATTCTTGCCGGCGATATTGGAGGTAACGGAAACGCCGCCTTCGCCGACGGGACGCCTGATTATGTGGTCGATTTTACTTTTGGTCGTCGTGGCGTTGGCGTGGTCAATTTTGGGTCACATCAACGAAGTCGCGGTTGCGGCGGGCAAAGTCATTCCTTCTGGACAAATTAAAACTATCCAAGTTAAGAACAAGGGCATTGTCAAGGAAATTAACGTTGAAGAGGGGCAACTCGTTCAGGAAGGCGACGTGCTTGTTGTCCTAGACCCGACGACAACTTCAGCAGATTACGACAGCTTGAAGAAACGCGCAGCCTATTACAAACTCGACATTCAGCGATTGACTGCCGAACTTACGCAACAGCCCTTTGTGCCCGAAGAAGACCCCGACCTTGACGAACACGATTTGGCGGCGGAAATGGCTCTTTATCAAAGCCGCACGTCCGATTATCGCACGCAACGCCAAAGTCGCCAGGACGTTATCGACCAGAGAATAGCTAAGCTCCAGGCAACGCAAGCCTCCTACGAAAAGTACGCGGAAGTTTTAGCTATCGCGCAGGAAAAGGAAGCGCGGCTTATTGAGCTTAGCGAGCAAAATGCCATCTCCCAATTCCAACTTTTGGAGCAACAGCGTGAGACGATTGAATACGCCAAAAACGCGCAGTCCGAATTGGATTCACTTAACAGCATTCGCGCGGAAATCGCCGAAGCTCAGCAGAACCTTGCCAACGTCGACGCCTCATATCACAAGGACATAATGACCGCGCTGGTTGATGCTAAAAAAGAATATTACACCGTCACTGAATCGATTAAGAAGGCGGACGAAGATTCGCGCATGGCGACGATTTACGCGCCCATTTCCGGCAGAGTTTACAACTTGAGCATTCACACGCTCGGCGGTATCGTCACTGACGCCCAACCTTTAATGCAGATTGTCCCCGAAGACGCCAAGCTTGAGTTTGAAGTTTACGCGGACAACAAGGACATCGGCTTTATCAAAGTCGGGCAGGAAGCGGAAGTCAAGGTTGAAACTTTTAACTTCCAAAAGTTCGGCATGTACAGGGCGGAAGTCATGGAGATAAGCGCGGACGCCGTCAACGAACCCAGCGACCAGCAAAAGAACATGAAATATAAACTCCTCCTCGACCCGACCAGCAACGACATCAGCGTTTACGGGCAGCCCGCCAAATTGGAAGTCGGCATGAACGTCAGCGCGGAAATTAAAATCAAGGAAAAACGTATTATCGACTTCTTCCTCGACCCGTTCCGCCGCTACACGTCCGAAGCTTTAAGGGAGCGTTGAATTGCAATGCGAAATGCGAAATGCGTAATGCGTAATGATTTTGAAATGAAAAATTTTGAATGGGAGGACAGATTTAATGGCGGAAAATAAAAATCAAACTCCCAACGATAAAAATTTAGTTCCTTCCAAAGGACAGCCGCTCGGAAAAATCACGCCCGAAAAAGTTCCGCTCGACAAAGCTAAGCCCGGGCAACTTGATACCAATGTTAAACAGCCTGAACAAGAAGGCGGCGTTGTCAACGGGATTGATACGGGGCTTGCCTGTCTTATCGCCATTGCCAAATACTACAATATTCCCGCCGATTATCGGCAACTCGAACGCGCCTACGTCTTAACTACCGGTGCCGTCGATTTCATCACGCTTGTCCGCGCCGCCCGCGAATTGAAGTTGAAAGCCCGCAAGTATGAAGGTTTGACAGAGGCGGATTTGGATAAGCTAGTTTATCCTGTTTTAATTAAGTTGCATTCGGGCAGGAGCGTCGTTATCACAACCATTCGCGAAGGAAATATCTACGTGATGGATCCTGCCTTTTCGCAACAGCCCGTTAAAGTTGACCGCTACAAACTTTTAATGGACTGGACAGGCGATGCGATTCTCTTCACGCGCCGCTTTGAACTCGACAGGAAGAAAAGCAAATTCGGCTTTAAGTGGTTTATTCCCGTCGTGTCAAAGTATATGCCCTTCCTGCAGAACGTTTTATTCTTATCGCTCCTGCTGCAAGTCATGGGCTTGGCGTCGCCGTTCTTCGTGCAGAATATTATCGATAAAGTTTTGGTGCACAGGGCGGCGGACGCGCTCGACATTTTAGTTTTGGGCATGGTTATCTGCACAATCTTCCAAAACTGGATGATGGTGTTGCGTTCGTATCTGTTCACAAACATTACAAACAAAATGGACGTGGCGTTGAGTTCGCGCCTGTTTAAAAATGTCACCGCGCTCCCCGTCAGCTACTTCCAAAAGTGGCAAGTCGGCGACGTCGTCTCGCGTCTCGGTGAGCTGGAAACGTTGCGCTCCTTCATGACGGGCAACAGCATGGTGATTATCCTCGACATTGTCTTTGCGGTGATTTACTTCGCCGTCATGTTCCTCTACTACAGCCGAATTCTCAGTATCGTTGTCTTGGTTATGATTCCGCTGTTCGTCTTGCTGAATTTAATCGTTGCGCCGATTTTTAAGCGGCTGATTAACGACAGATTTTTAATCGCCAGCGAAAATCGCTCCTTCCTGATTGAAACGATAACGGGCATTCACACGGTTAAATCGTCAAGCGTGGAAAATCATTTTATCCGCCGCTACGAAGAAATGCTCGCTCGTTTAGTCAAGGCGTCCCTGGACGTTGTCAACTTGGCTAACGTCGCGAATTCTATCGGCTCGTTCTTCTTCAGCATATTTAACCTTGTCATTCTGTGGGTCGGTGCCTATTACGTCATGGAGGGCGAGATAACCGTCGGCGAATTGATTGCGTTCCAGATGATTGCCGGTCAGTTAATCGCGCCGATTATGCGCTTAATCAATCAGTGGCAACAATTCCAACAGGTTCGCGTTTCGATGGAAAGGCTCGCGGACATCATGGACGAAGACATAGAGCCGACGTTCAATCCTTCGCGCACGACGTTGCCTTCTCTGCGCGGCGAAATTGCGCTGGAGAAATTGGCGTTCAGCTATTCGGAGGAAGCCGGCAAAGTTCTCGACAACATCAACATAAAAATCCCCGCTGGCATGAAAGTCGGTATCGTCGGGCGTTCGGGTAGCGGCAAGTCGACCCTAACAAAGCTTATTCAGAGATTGTACGTTCCTGAAACCGGACGAATTCTGATTGACGGCGTGGACATTGCCCAAGTTGAACCGGCGTGGCTCCGTCGTCAAATCGGCGTCGTGTTGCAGGACAGCAAACTTTTCAGCGGCACCGTCGAAGAAAATATCCGCATTGCTTGCCCGAACGCCACGCATGAGGAAGTTGTCAACGCGGCGCGCTTGGCGGGCGCAGATGAATTCGTCAGCCAATTCCCGCACGGCTACGATACCTTCGTCGGCGAACGCGGCAGTTTGTTGAGCGGCGGTCAGCGTCAGCGCGTCGCCATTGCCCGCGCTCTTATTTCCAACCCGCGCATTTTGATTTTCGACGAGGCAACTTCCGCGCTGGATTACGAATCCGAAAATATCATCATGAACAATATCGAGCCGATTTCTCGCGGGCGCACGATGCTTATGATTGCTCACCGGCTGTCGACTGTCCGCGATTGCGACGCGATTATCGTTATCGACAAAGGGCGCATAATCGAGGCTGGCACGCACGACGAACTTATGAAACGCAACGGAGTCTACGCCAAACTTCATCAGGCGCAAATGGCATAACAGAGGAGGATTTTTACCGTGAATATTTTTATTCTGCACCCGTCATTTCCCGCGCAGTATTTGAACTTTGCGCCGTATTTGGCGAGCAACCCCGAAAATCAAGTTTATTTCCTGTCCAAGGAGAATTCAATCAACGCGCAACTTCGGAACGTGACGCTTGCCCTTTATCCCAAGCCGACCGAGGAATCGGAGAATTGGATTAAAACTTGCGGACCGTTGCGTCCTGCGGCGGAGGCAGTCGTCGAGGGTCAGGCAGTTTTGCGGGCAATGGAGTGGCTCGCTAAGGAGAAGAACGTTCGCCCCGACGTGATTATCGGTCACACGGGCTGGGGCTCCACGCTTTATTGTAAGGATATGTATCCGAAAGTTCCCGTTCTCGGCTATTTTGAGTGGTATTATCTGGTTGAGGACAGCGACTGTTTTTGGTGGCCGGACGAAATTCCGCAGATTGGCAGCCGCATTTCAATCCGCACGCGCAACGCTCACCACTTGATGAATTTGGCGTTGTGCGACGCGGGCATTTGTCCGACTAATTGGCAATATTCCCAGTTCCCCGAAGAATACAAACCCAAGCTCAACGTGATTCACGAGGGCATTGATACAAAATTCTGCTCACCTTCGCCAGACGGCAAACGCCCAGGACTTGTCCTTGACGATATTAAACTTAACTTGCCCGAAGGCACCGAGATTATCACCTACGTCGCGCGTGGCTTTGAAATTTATCGCGGCTTCCCGTACTTCATGGACGCGATTCGCCACGTGCTCGCCCGCCGTCCGAATACTCACGTTATCGTTGTCGGCAAGGACAGAATTTGTTACGGCGCACAACTCAAGGACACGACTTATCTTAAGGAAGAGGAAAAGAAGGGCGGCTACCCAACTGACCGCGTGCACTTCGTCGGCTTGCGCAACCGCGGCGACTATCAAAAAATTCTGCGCGCGTCAAGCTGTCACGTCTATTTAACTCGTCCGTTCGTGCTTAGCTGGTCTTGTCTTGAGGCGATGAGTTTTGCTTGCCCGATGGTCTGCTCCAAAACTCCGCCCGTGCAAGAAGTCATGGAGGACGGCGTCAACGGTTTGCTTGCTGAATTCCGTTCGCCCTATCACATTGCCAGAAAAATTGAAGAGCTTCTCGACGACCCCGAATACGGCAAAAAATTGGGCGCGGCGGCTCGCGAAACGATTCTTGAACGCTTTGAACTGATGAAATGCATGAAGGCGCAGGAAGATTTAATGTACAGCATCGTTCGCTGAGGATATTGCGATGACTTTTGAAACTTTTATTCCTGCGCGGTCAAAAACAGTCTTGGAAATTACGGGCGAGGTGCCGGTGGATTTTGAAACGACGGAAAAAAATTTTCTGGAGATTCAGCCCGAATGCAAGTACACCGTCGCCGAGGACGCTGACGACTTAAAGGGCATCTTCGACGCGATTTTAATTCACAGCCAGCTTATCGGCACTCTCTCCGGAGAAAAACTCGTCGCGCTGATAAAAAAAATCGCTGCCCGCCTCAAGCTCAACGGAACGCTGATTTTTACGCTAGACAACATAGGGCACGCTGACAATCTCACCGCGCTGTTGGAAGGCAAACCGCCGATATTCAAAGTCACGTTGACGCACGACGAACTTAGCGACGCGATAGAGGACGCGGGCTTATCAATCCTGCGTTCGCTGAATGCGGCGCGCCCCCTACAAGTAAAAAAAATCGTCGCCGACGCTGCAAAGACGGAGCTATCGGTTTTCGTCTACATTTTCACGGCGAGCAGAAACGCGCCGCAGAAAAAAACTTTGGTTCAAACGCTAATCGGCGAGTCGACGGTCTGCGCACCGAGCCGCGTCCACATGCCCAACGCCTTTTTCATGGCGGAGCCGAACGTCTTTATCGTGGCGTCGCCGGTCGGCAAGCCGTACAAATTATTTGAGCGCGAGCAGTTCGAGGAAAGAATTTTCATCAATCAGCGCATGTGCTTTCCGGCGTTCGCGGTCGGGCTGGACTTCTTTAAAGTCTTGCGGCAAAAGGAAATACTTTTTATCTCGGAAATGGACGACCACCCGGTACTTTGGGAGGAAGATTATAAAAAGACGGCGTGGATAAATTTCCGCGCGGTGCACGCGATTCAAACGTCGACGCCGTATCTGGCGGATTATCTTAGCCAATACAATCCGCACGTCAAAGTTTTTGCCAATCATTTGCGCCGATTGCCGCCGCCGCGCGATTTCGACGATGAGTTTAAGCAGAAAAAGCCCGTCACGATATTTTTCGGAGCACTTAACCGCGACGGAGATTTTATCGAGCTGCTGCCGATTCTGAACAGATTCGCTAAGCAATACGGCAACAAGGTTCTGTTTAAAATTTTGTCGCGTAAAAATTTATTCGACGCGCTGGAGACGGAGAATAAAATTTTCGTCGGCGACTTGAACAGATACGAAGGACAATTCATTTCCTACGAAGCTTACGAGGCGGCGATACGTTCGTCAGATATTGCGCTGTTGCCGTTGCGCGATAACGAGTTCAATCGCTCCGAATCCGATTTGAAATTTATCGAGTGTGCGGGCAATGGAGCCGTCGTGTTGGCGTCGCCGGTCGTCTATTCAAAAACTATCGAGGAAGGGCGCACGGGTTTCATTTACCGCGACGAGCGCGAATTCGTCACGAAGCTGAATTTGCTGGTTAGAAATAAAAATCTGCGGCGCATGGTGGCGGAGGCGGCTTATTCCTACGTCGCCCGCGAACGCCTGATGAGCCAACACTACATGGAGCGGCTGGATTGGTATCGTGAACTTTTGGCGCGGCTACCCGAATTGACGGCGGAAGCAGAAAAGCGCATCGAAAAATTTATCCCGCAGTTCAAGGAGGAAATTGCACAGTTCAAAGCGCGTTTCGCACAAGAACGGCAGGCGGCGGTTGAAGGAAATTCGCAACGCAACGCAGAAATAATTATCCCAAATTAAAATTTCGCGGGGGTGATGAAAATGCCGGAAGTTCAAATTTTTGGCGGCACGAATTCCGCAATCGTGATGTTGACATACGGCGTGATGATAGGAATTGCCGTGCTCGGAATTTTTATCGTGCTGTATCTGGGCAGTCGCGGTTCAAAGAAAAACGCGGGAATGCTCGACGAACTTGTCCTTGACGAACGCCAAAAAAATCGCGACGGATACACGAGCGTCATTGACAAGAGCAGATTTCTCGGCGCAATCGGCGTTTGTGCTACGGACTTGCGACCGGCGGGGACGATTACTGTTGAAGGCGAGCCCGTCGACGTGGTGACGGAGGGCAATTTCGTCAAGGCGGGCGACATTGTCAAAGTTATCAACGTGGACGGCTCCCGCGTGCTGGTTCGCCAGATTTAGAAGGGAGGTCATCACTATGGATGATGTCATGATAGGCACAGCATTTTTCGTGATAATGGGAATAGGAATCGCGGCACTCTTTTTGCACTTCGTACCAATCGGGCTGTGGATTTCGGCATTGGCGGCGGACGTTCACGTCGGGATTTTTACGCTGATAGGAATGCGAATGCGCCGCGTTCCGCCCGCGAAAATTGTTATGCCGCTGATAAAAGCTAACAAAGCGGGTCTTGATGTCAACGTAAATCAGCTGGAGGCGCACTACCTTGCCGGCGGCAACGTCGATAAAGTTGTTGACGCTTTAATCGCCTCGCAACGTGCGCAAATTGTCCTGCCGTTTGAACGTTCTGCGGCGATTGACTTAGCCGGGCGCGACGTTTTAGAAGCGGTTCAGATGAGCGTCAACCCGAAAGTTATCGAAACACCGGTTGTATCTGCCGTGGCAAAGAACGGTATCGAATTAAAAATTAAAGCGCGTGTCACAGTTCGGGCGAACATTGACCGCTTAGTCGGCGGCGCGGGCGAACCAACGATCATTGCGCGTGTCGGTGAAGGTATCGTTACAACCGTTGGCAGCTCCGAAAAACACACGGACGTTTTGGAAAGCCCCGACGATATTTCCAAGACTGTTTTGGGCAAAGGACTTGACGCGGGCACGGCGTTTGAAATTTTGTCGATTGATATTGCGGACGTCGACGTTGGCAGAAATATTGGTGCGCAACTTCAAACTGACCAAGCAGAGGCTGATAAACGAATCGCTCAAGCAAAGGCGGAAGAACGTCGCGCAATGGCGGTCGCTAAGGAACAGGAAATGAAAGCTTATACGCAGGAAATGGAAGCCAAGGTCGTCGAAGCGCAGGCGGAAGTTCCCCACGCAATGGCGGAGGCGTTCAAAGCCGGCAATCTCGGCGTCATGGATTATTACAACATGATGAACGTCCAATCCGATACGGAAATGCGCAAATCAATCAGCGCGGCGGGCAAGGACAGAAAACTTATTCCCGCGCAGAAATAAAAATTTTTTCGGAGCTTCGCAATTCGCGGAGCTCTTTTTTTGTGTAAAAAAAACCTCCTGCCAATTTTTATACAGGAGTTTTTTTTGTTCGTGCAGAAAGTTTTAAATCAGCCGGCGTCTTCTTCTTCCTTGGCGCGGTCAACGAGAATGTTCAAAAGTTTCATCGCGGCTTCGGGAATGTTTGTGCCTGGCGCGAAAATCGCAACGGCTCCGCTCTTATAAAGGTGGTCGTAGTCTTGAACGGGGATAACGCCGCCGATTGCAACCAAAATATCTTCACGACCGAGTTTTTTAAGTTCGTCGACGAGTTCAGGCAACAAAGTATTGTGACCTGCGGCAAGCGAACTGAATCCGACAATGTGAACGTCGTTATCAACAGCGTCCTGCGCGGCTTCGACGGGAGTTTGGAAGAGCGGACCAACGTCAACATCCCAGCCCATATCTGCGAAACTGGAGGCGATAACTTTTGCGCCGCGGTCGTGACCGTCTTGACCAATCTTTGCGACGAAAATTCTCGGACGGCGACCGGTAAGGCGTTCAAATTCATCTGCGCGGGCGCGAACTTTATCAAGTTCAGTTTGTTGCCCGAATTCGCTTGAGTAAACGCCGCTAATCGTGTGAATCGTCGCTTGATAGCGTCCAGAAACTTTTTCGACGGCGTCAGAAATTTCACCGAGCGAGCAACGAACGCGAGCTGCCTCAACTGCGCATTCAAGCAAGTTTCCGTTGTCGCGAGTTTCAGCCGCTTTGGTGATAGCTTCGAGTGCGGCGCGGACATCGTCCTCGTTGCGTTCGGCGCGGAGTTTGTTAAGGCGTTCGACCTGCGCATTGCGGACTGCGGTGTTGTCGACGGCGAGAATTTCGAGCGGATCTTCTTTATCGAGGCGGAATTTGTTCAAGCCGACAATCGTCTCGTTATTGGAATCGATACGCGCCTGACGACGAGCCGCCGCCTCTTCGATACGCATCTTGGGCAAACCGGTTTCGATAGCCTTAGCCATGCCGCCGAGCTGTTCAACTTCCTGAATGTGCGCCCACGCGCGGCGAATAATTTCGTTGGTGAGGGCTTCGACGTAATAGGAGCCGCCCCACGGGTCAATAATCTTGCAAACGCTGGTTTCGTCTTGAATGTAAAGCTGAGTATTGCGGGCGATACGTGCGCTGAAGTCCGTCGGCAAGGCAATAGCTTCGTCGAGTGCGTTTGTATGCAAAGATTGCGTGTGACCGAGAGCCGCGCCCATTGCTTCCATAACCGTACGGGAAATATTGTTGAACGGGTCTTGCGCAGTGAGCGACCAGCCGGAAGTTTGGCAGTGTGTGCGAAGAGCCATTGATTTTGCGTCGGTGCCGCCCATTTGCTTGACGATTTTTGCCCAGAGGACACGAGCCGCGCGCATTTTAGCAACTTCCATGAAATAATTTTTGCCGATAGCCCAGAAAAAGCTCAAACGTTTTGCAAAGGCGTCAACCTTCAAGCCGGCATTGATACCCGTGCGAATATATTCGAGACCGTCCGCGAGCGTATAGCCCAACTCAATATCAGCCGGCGCGCCCGCCTCTTGCATGTGGTAGCCGCTGATTGAAATTGAATTGAACTTCGGCATATATTTTGTCGTGTACTCGAAAATATCGCCGATGATACGCATTGACATTTCGGGCGGATAAATGTAAGTGTTGCGCACCATGAATTCTTTCAAGATGTCGTTCTGAATTGTTCCGTTCAAAATTGATTTATCGACGCCCTGTTCAATGCCGCTCTGAATGAAGAACGCCAAAATCGGAAGAACCGCGCCGTTCATCGTCATTGAAACGGACATTTGGTCAAGCGGAATGCCGCTGAACAAAATATTCATATCGAGCATTGAGCAGACACTAACGCCCGCTTTACCGACATCACCGAAGACGCGGGGATTATCTGCGTCGTAGCCGCGATGTGTGGGCAAGTCAAATGCAATCGACAAACCTTTTTGACCTGCGGCGAGGTTGCGGCGATAAAATGCGTTGGATTCTTCAGCCGTCGAAAAGCCCGCGTATTGACGAACAGTCCACGGACGGAAAACATACATCGTAGCATAGGGACCGCGCAGGAACGGAGGAATGCCGCTTACGAAGTCCAAATGATTCATGTGCTCGTATTCGTCATGCGTGTACAGCGGCTTAACGGGGACGTGCTCCATAGTTTTATAAATCAGCTTGTCGTAATCAGCCTTAGCCGCCTGTTCAAATTTAGCCTTCCACTCCGCCGCGTCAGAAGCCGGGGCGTCG
>JAFPVP010000061.1 GCA_017412925.1 Selenomonadaceae bacterium | reverse complement strand
AAAATCACGTGCGCGGTGACCGGCTGCCCGAACAACTGCATGAAGGTCGACGCAAACGATATCGGCGTCAAGGGCGTGGTCGCGCCGAAATTCTTTCAGGAGAATTGCATTTACTGCGGGGCGTGCGCGAGGGTCTGTCGGGTCGGCGCGATTGAAGTTGACCGCACTAAAAAACTTTGGACAATTGATCACAACAAATGCATCAACTGCGGACGTTGTGTCAAGGCTTGCGGAAAATCTGCACTTAGTGGCGCGGTCGGCTTCAAAATTTATTTCACTGGAAAAGATTTTTTGCCGCTAATTCACGACGAAGAGAGGCTTTACGAAGTTGTCGACGCCGCTTTAAAATATTTCAGCGAACATGCCAAGGAACGTGAACGCCTAAGCAAAATGTTGGAACGGCTTGGCACAGACGAGTTCGCGAAAAAAATTTCTTCCCAAAATTGAAACATGAGGTGATTCGATGAAATTTTTGCGTTGGGGAATTCGGGCGATAATCGCGGTGGCGGTCGTCCACTTGATATTTTTCCTTTATATGTTGATTAAGACGCTGACTGCCTGACAGCTTCGGATAAAATTATCGCGGCGGAGGTTGCCACGTTCAAACTCTCGGCGTGTCCGTTCATTGGTATGAAAATTTTTCGGGCGACGTCGAGAATTTTTTTTGAGACGCCAGCCGCCTCCGAACCGAAAACTATCGCGGAATTTTTTTGAAAAGCGTGACGATAATAAATTTCCGCCGAGCTGTCGAGAGCTGCCGCCAAAATCTCCACGCCGCGCAACTTTAAAAATTCCTCGCGGCTCAACTTTACAATCGGCAAATAAAAAATCGCACCCATAGATGAGCGCACGACTTTTGGATTAAAAATTTCCGCTGAACCTTCCAATAAAATTACGCCGCAATCGAACGCCGCCGCCGTCCGCAAAATCGTTCCGACGTTGCCGGGGTCTTGCACGCCGTCTAGTACCGCGATTATTTTTTTTGCCAGAACTTCTTCAAGCGACGAAAATTTTTGCCGCACGACAAGTAAAATTCCCTGCGGCGTCTGCGTGTCGGAAATTTTTTCCATTGTCGCCGGCGAAATTTCTTCCAAATTTTTCAGCCGCCCAACCAAAATTCTTGCGCGTTCCTCCGATAAAAATTCCCGCGTGTAGAATCCGAATTCGACCTGCGCGGGCGGCACTTCCTCGCAAAGTCTTAAACCCTCCGCCACGAACAATTTCAGCTCGTTGCGGAATTTTTTTTGTGCCAGCTTACGAACGAGTTTTATTGACATTTAAAATTATCCCCTAATATTCGTTTTGTATGGCTTGCAAATTTGGCGAGCTTTAGTTATTATTTAAGGCAACTATAGAAAAACACTTCCCTTTAGGAATTTATATAACGGAAAATGTTCGGACGCCGTCCTTGGCTACGTAAAAAGCTTTCAGCAGAATTATTGTAGCAAAAGAGACGGCGTTTGACAATTATTGAGGTAAAAAGATGGCACGAGTAAAGAATATAGATTTTCTTTCCTTTAAAAATATTCTGTGGAATTGGTAGCACAGAAAAAAACATGCCGCTGTTATTGATTTGCTGGAGATAAATTTGAAATTCGCTGTGCACTGAATCTTTTCCACACTCGGCGCGGAAAAATCTTGGATAAAAAATCTTGTAGATAACGTCAATAGGGTTGACGAAAAATTTTTTTACGAAAAAGATCTTATCGGGCGCGTTTACGAATATTTTTTGCAAACTTATGCCGCGTCGGGAACTAAAGAAGACGGCAAATTTTACACGCTCGCTTGTATCATCAAACTCATTGCCGAATTGATTGAGCTGTAGCCATAAAGATAATTGATTAATAGGAAAGTTGATTATATCATGGCAAATCCGCCGTTCAATTTGAAAGACTAGCGCGAAGCTGACGAATTGACTGACAACCAACGATTTATTCGTGCGGACTTTTCCGTCGTGCCGCCAGTCGCCAATGCCAATTACGCCTGGATTCTCCACATACTTTCAAAGCTGGACAGGAGTCACGGCGTCGCAGGATTTGGCTGTTGACCATGAACAAAAAATCCGGCGTGCTCAACGGTAGAACCGAATGGGTGAAATTTCATTCATGGACTTGCGTCATTGGGATAGACACATTGAAGAAATTGTTGTCGACAAGGGCAAGAAGAAAAAGAAAACTATCCTTATCGACAAACAAATTGCGCGCACCAAAAAAATTTATAACGCTTGGCAGAGCGGCGAGCTTGATGAGATTCGCGACAAAGATTTTCCATTCGTGCCGAGCAAATACATTGAGTTCGTCGATCGCGATTTTTTAAGCTTGGCGGCTGATTGAACTCGTCAATGAGAGAAATTCTGATAATCTGTTCGGCGCGGATTCGGTTGTCGACTTGGGAACGCAAAAGGCGAACGATTGCGCCGTCCCGACTTGCTGATTTTCGTAAACGGCATTCCGATTGCGATTTGCGAATTTAAATCGGTGATTCGCGAGGATGCCACGATCAGCGATGCTTGGGAGCAAATTTTCTTCCGCTACAGCCACGACATTCCAAAACTTTTGCGTTACAGTTTCCTTGCGGTTATTTCCGACGGGATTGGCTCGTTGTTCACGATGATTAAGGGCGCGTTCGTTAAGGAAAGGCTTCTGCCAATTCCGCACGACTTCATCTTTTGGGAGATTTGGAGGACGACAAAAAATCTTTTGAGCGAGATAGCGTCACTTATGAGGAAAAAGTTTTCTTCGATATTTTTATTGCCGTCCGTGATGACCATGCTTTTCCCTACGTCGAAGAAAAATGTTTGGCACTAGCAAAGGAAATAAACCGACTCGTCGACGATTTTTCCTAATAAAATTATTATTCTAATGGAGGTTTACGCATGAGCAACGCGAATCAATTTGATTGGGTAAATTTTTATGAAGAACTGACCGATGAATTGCTACAGTACAAAAACAATCGGCAAGAGTTGTTGACAAAAATTCGGGAGATATACGATAGCATTGGAATCAATCTTCCAACGCTCGAACGCGGAGGCAACCCGACTGATATTGATCCCTTTACGGTTTTCGGATTGTTTAACAAGAGTTCTATGACGGAAACCAACCGCTTGAAGATTATTTCTGCCATTAAAAATTCATTTAACATTTCTAAACCTGTGCCGACCTCGTTTGATAGCATTCCGGTGCTGAACAACCAAAACGCGACCTTTTATGATTTCGCAGATAAGCGCGGAGCGACTGACATTGACGATCTTTGGGAACTGTTTGAGTCTGCCCTTGCCTATGCTAAAAACTCGACACCGGCTAACCGCAAGAAGCTTTCCAAGTATTTCGATTTGACCATAAACAAAAAAGGCAACGGCAACAGCAAAATTACAATGGGGCTGTACTGGATTGCGCCGAATTCGTTTTTAAATTTGGATCAGCGCAACACTTGGTACATTTACGAATCCGGAAAAATTCCCGCCAAGCTTGTACAAACACTTCCGCCCATAGAAGCGAAAATTTCCTCCGCGAAATACTTCGACATTGTAGAAAAATTGCGTGCTTATCTTCAAAATAATACAGCCGACTTGAAAGATTTCAAAGAATTGAGCTTTGAGGCGTGGCGTTATTCCGAAGAGGTCAACCGTAAACTTCGCGAAAAAAAAATTCAGGAAGAACGCGAGACAAAGGGAGCGGCTTTGGCTGACGAAAACGTTGAAACTGTTCATTATTGGATTTATTCGCCCGGCGACGGCGCGGCAAATTGGGACGAATTTTATAGCGCGGGCATTATGGCAATCGGCTGGGATTCAATCGGCGATCTTAAAGCTTTCGGTAGCAAGGAAGACATGAAGCAGAAAATGAAAGCTATTGACCCTTCCAAGTCATACAGAAACGACGCTCACACGACGTGGCAATTTGCGAACGAAATTAAGCAGGGCGATATTGTCTTTGCCAAAAAGGGCAAGTCTCTTATCGTCGGGCGCGGCGTTGTGGTATCCGACTACGAATATGACAACAGCCGCCCACACTATAAAAACGTTCGCAAGGTGAACTGGACGCACAAAGGCGAATGGAAAAATCCCGATTCCCCCGCCATAAAAACGTTGACAGATATAACGTTGAATACCGGCTACGTCAAACAGCTGAATGCTCTTTTTGACGGCGACGCTGAGGAAGACGAATCGTTTATTGATTATCCTGAATACGGTGCGGAAAATTTTCTTGAAGAAGTTTACATGGACGAGAAAAATTATAAGACTCTCGTCGCGCTCGTTCGCAACAAAAAAAATATCATCTTGCAAGGTCCACCGGGCGTCGGAAAAACTTTCGCGGCGAAGCGGCTGGCATATTCAATGATGGGTGTCAAAGATTCTAATCGCGTCGTGATGGTGCAGTTTCATCAAAGTTACTCGTATGAAGATTTTATTATGGGTTATCGCCCGACCGAAACGGGATTTGAACTTAAGCGCGGAGTGTTTTATAACTTCTGTAAGGACGCCGAGATTGACAGCGAGAACGAATATTTCTTTATCATCGACGAAATTAATCGCGGTAACTTGAGCAAAATTTTCGGCGAACTGTTCATGCTGATTGAAGGCGACAAGCGCGGCGTCGAGTTGCAGTTGCTTTATGCTGACGAAAAATTTTCTGTGCCCGGTAATGTTTATATAATCGGCATGATGAACACGGCGGATCGCAGTTTGGCAATGTTGGATTACGCCCTGCGCAGAAGGTTTGCTTTTTTTGATATGAAGCCCGCTTTCGAGACGGACGGCTTTCGCGAATATCAAGCGAGACTTGCCAACGACAAATTTGACAGCTTGATAAATTGCGTAGAAGATTTGAACGAGGAGATTATCGAGGACGAATCACTCGGCGAGGGTTTTTGCATTGGTCACAGCTACTTTTGCAACCTTCATGACGCGACGGAGCAAAGTCTTTCGCGCATTGTGGAGTTTGAATTGATTCCCCTGCTGAAGGAATATTGGTTTGACGAGCCTGCCAAATTCAAAAATTGGAGCAACAAATTGAGGAGCTCTATCAAGTGATACCTATACAAAATATTTATTACATGCTGTCGTATGCTTTCCACGTGCTGAACGAGCAAGGCTATAAAAATTTGGCGACAGAAAAATTTCACAACGTTGCGGAGCTGTGCGCGGCAATTCTTGTAAAAGGCATCTCTAGGCAACTGAAGTGCGGTCTCGGTCGCGAATACATAGCGCGGACGGAATCGCTTTCGATTTTGCGCGGTCGCATTGAAATTTCCGAATCCATCAAGATGAGGAGCTTTCTAAACAGGCAACTGATTTGTTTGTATGATGAATTCTCCGTTAATTCTTACATGAATCGAATCCTCAAAACGACGCTGGAACTTTTACTTAGCGCGAACATTTCTAACATCAGAAAAAAGCAACTCAAAAAAATTCTGGTGTTCTTTGCAGACGTGGAGCCGCTTGATGTCTACGCAATAAATTGGAACGTGCAATACAACCGCAACAATCAGACCTACCGAATGTTGATTTCCATTTGCTATTTGGTGGTCAAAGGTTTACTTCAAACAAACACCGCCGGCTCAATGCAACTGACGGATTTTTTTGACGAGCAACCTATGTGTCGCCTGTACGAAAAATTTATTCTAGAATATTATCGCAAAGAGTTTCCGCAAATATCAGTAAGTTCCGGGCAAATTCCTTGGGGCGTCGACGACGGAGAGCGAGCCATGTTGCCAGTCATGCAAAGCGACATTATGCTGGAACATAAAAATAAAATTCTCATCATCGACGCTAAATACTATTCTCACACGACGCAAATCCGATACAACACGCGCACCTTGCACTCGAACAATCTTTATCAAATTTTTACTTACGTCAAGAACAAAGCGTTGACCGTCTCGCAAGATGTTTCGGGAATGTTGCTTTATGCCCGAACAGATGAAAAATTTTTTCCGAATAATTCGTATCACATGAGCGGCAATGAAATCAGTGTTCGCACCCTGGATTTGAATTGTACTTTTTTCGACATCGCCGCACAACTAAACAACATTGCGAAGGAACATTTGCTTTAAAAGTTAATCAAAATCAAAGGTGCGGTATGCTGACTCGACGGCGCAAATGCTTTGTGAAAATATTCTGCTCACCGTCGAAAGTCTAAAATTTAAGCGTCAGGATTCCTCCCGACGCTTTTTTTGTTAAGCAAAAATCATTTGGGCATGTAAAGGTTCACGAAATTTTTTATCTCCGCAAAAGATTTAACGCTCTCGTCGAGTTCGGGCAGGAGCATTGCAAAATCGTGCGGCATGCTACGATAAACCGACAGCTTAACGTTCAAACCGTCCGCCGTAGCTTTT
>JAFPVP010000060.1 GCA_017412925.1 Selenomonadaceae bacterium | reverse complement strand
TGCGTTAAGAACTTCCGTCTGTTACCATGCCATCTTTTGAATGCACGGTTGACGCAAAGGCCCCTCACCATCATCCCAACGGCACAGAGCGCCACCGGCGGCTTTTTTGAGATTTTCGCCGTCGAGTTCGACGTCCTGCAACTGCGCGAGGTAAGCTTTCGCCTGTTCCAAAGTCAATTCGATGTCTTCGGTTTTGGCAAGTTCAATGAGCTGTTCGGGCGTTTGGCACTTCTGCGCCTTTTCAAGCAGTTCTTTCGAGGGTTTTTTTTGTTCTGCCATTTAAAATTCCTCCTAAAAATTAAAATAATGGTTAACACGGGCGTTTTAGAGCCGCCGCTCAAAATTCATGATTATTCTACTTGCTTTCCGAGTTTAAGGATTCGCAAGTTGGTTAAGAATTGAAATGTACGGGCTTTGGCGGCTTTATTGGTAACATTTTCTTTAATGGGTTGCATAGATTCTTCGTAGGAAGTGCCGCCGAGAAATGATTCGGCAAGTTTTTTCGCCGATAATAAAACATATGAAATTCCTGCTCCGGAAGGCGTTACTATTAAGCCCGCCGCGTCGCCTATAAAGTAAATTTGCTCGCCTGCCCGCAACAAAACATCATCGCCTGCAGGCAAAAAGGCTCCGCGCAGTGGTTGAGTAAGGGAAATTGCCCTGCTATGACAAAAATCGCTCAACCATTCCCGACAGCTTTTTGCGTAATCTGCAGTGGGATTTGTATGCGAAAAGAAATATCCTACGCCGACTGTGGCGTCGTGCCTGTGCGGAATATACCAGCGATACCCGACGCTGCCGTCAGGCAAATGGTCGAAAATAATATTTTTGCCTACCAAAGGAATCGTCGACTCCAAAGCAAAACTGATTCGCGGCTTTTTGCCCGTCGTAAGCTTTCGGACTGTAGAAGTTGCGCCATCCGCACCGATTAGATTACCGAACTGCACATGGAAAATTTTTTTCGTTCGCAATTCCACACATTCCGCTGAGTTTGTCTCCAGATTTATTTTTCTGACGGTAGCGAGATCTTTAATTTGTCCGCCGAGCTTGATATAAGAATTAAGAAAATAATCGTCTAATCTTTTACGCGGCATTGTGTAAAAGGCCTCGCCGCGACTAATTAGCTCATAACCGCCGAAAAATGACTCTACAACGGAAATGGGTTCCGCATCAAGAGCCGATAAAGCCTCTTCCCCGAAAATCTTAGTTATTTCGCCAAGATCAAAGTCGGTAACCATTCCGGCACAAAGTTTATCTTTTTGCTTAGCGTCAAGGCGTTCCAAAATGAGAACGTTGGCTCCGGCTTTGCGAAGAAGATAGCCCAACGTGCAACCTGCCGCCCCGCCGCCTACTATCAAATAGTCGCAGTGTTTTGTTTCCATCGATAAAGTTCTTCCTTCAAAAAATTTTCCTTACACTTATATAGACGTTCAAAATCCAAATCCATTAGAGCTTTTCAAAAAAAAATTTTTCCAAAGTTAAATTCCCGTATTTGGGAATTGGAACTTTGCACCTAAAAATACCCCCAAAATTTAGGGGGGTTTTTTTATGCCCGAAAAAACCGCATTGTGACGCGGCTTTTTTTAGTGTTCAATTCCCATATTTGGGAATTTGCACTTTGCCCCTAAAATCGCACCCTCAAACCCCACTTTCGAGCCTCAAAATCACTTTCACAGCTCAAAATTCCGTTTCACAGCTCAAAATTCCGTTTTGCAGCTCAAAAATCCGTTTCGACGCTCAAAAATCCGTTTCGACGCTCAAAAATCAGTTTCAACGCTTAAAATTCCGTTTCGACGCTCAAAAATCCGTTTCACAGCTTAAAAATCCGTTTCAACGCTCAAAATTCCGTTTCAACACTCAAAAAATCGTTTCAGAATAAAAAAATCCCCTCGACATTATGTCAAGGGGTAAATTTTTCGCCCAAATTATGCTCCAACACGTTTCAAATCCAATTTCTCCGCAAGATTCAACACTCACTCGTAATATCCGACCTTGAATCTTTCCGAATGAGTGTTAAGCGATACCGTTTGAACGCCGCAAGCAGAAAGTTGCGCGATTATGTCCATGCAAGCCCGTTGCACTGCTTCAACAATTCACAACGACATTCGTAGTATTACGCAAGTCATTTCTCCTTACGCCGCCAGCAACAGCTTTGAGTTCTTCTGCGGACGATTCGCCATCTTCGTTATTGTCGAAAACCGCCATGAAATCCTCGACCGTGAAGTTAAAACCCTCTGCCGCCGCTATCGGAATGAAAATTTCAGCAAACGCCGCGTCTTTGTCGGACTTATCGCCCGTGTACGCCGCTTGAGCGTCTTTGAGCTGCTGGGCGAGTGCCTCGTCCTCGTTGGCTTTGGCGAAAAACGCCTTAACCTGTTCCACTGACATAATATCAGCCTCCTACAAAAGATTTTTCCTTATATATTTATAGACGTTCAGAATCCAAATCCATTAGAGTTTTTACAAAAAAATTTCCCCCAAAAGTTCAATTCCCAAATATGGGAATTTGCACTTTGCGCCTTCAAAATCCGTTTCAGAATAAAAAAATCCCCTCGACATTACGTCAAGGGGTAAATTTTTCGCCCAAATTATGCTCCGATACGTTTCAAATTCAATTTCTCTGCAAGCTCCATCACTCGGTTATAATATCCGCCCTTGAAAAACTTGCAAGTAATTTTATCCACGCCCAAAAGGTCTCCGTCGCCGTTTTTGGCCATTGCCTCGCCACGACAACCGCTCGAACAACGATTTTTATACTCGCACGCCGCACATTGAGGATTTTTTTTGAAATAATCGCCCAATCGCGTGTCGATGAAGTCCATGTATGCACCTTCATTTAGCATTTCTTTCAACGGCGTGTCAAATATCGTCGAAAAATGCCTTTTGCCAACCTCGTTAAAGCCCATAGCAGGGCACGGCATCACAAATCCAGCAAAATCAATGTGAATCGAGTTGCGAACTTGACTGCATACGCAAAACTCGTCAACATTCATGTCTTCTGGTGCCCGCTCCATCGGAATTTTGTATTCGGAAGTGTTAATACCTTCAAAAATGCCGGAAAAACTCGCTCGAACAGGCGCACCGTCTGCAATGTATTGCGGAATGTAATCGATAATCGCGTTAAAAAGCTCGTCGGTCGATAAAATCTTGTCGCTCATGCCCAAAGCCTCGCCGTCTTCCGAAATCGGCGCAATTCGCAAAAATTGAATATCTAAATCGGCTAATTTTTTAATTGTGTCGCGCAAAACATAAATGTTGCCCTTGTGAAGACCAAAGCCACAAATCACGGGCAAATTTTTTTCGCGCAAAAGCTTAATTGCACGTGTCGCAAGGCGTTCAGCACCATCAACACCGCGAATCCAATCGTGACAGCCGCCCACGCCGTCAAAACTTATTTGGAAACCCGGCTTTAAGTTCCTTTTCTCCAATTCCGCCATGAATTTTTCGTTGATGAGCATTCCGTTGCTAAGTATCGTCGCTATTTTTATATCGGCGGCAATCAATGCGTCCACTATTTCCCAAAAATCCTGCCGAATGAGTGCTTCGCCGCCAGTAATCGATACCGTTTGAACTCCGCAATCAGAAAGTTGCGCGATTATGTCCATGCATTGCTCGTGCGTGAACTCCTCGACCTTGTGTTGCGGCGCAGACATGTAGCAATGCCGACATTTGTAGTTGCATTTGCCAGTTATCGACCAGTGAGCTGTACTTACGAACCGATTATCATAAAATTTGTATTCCTGAACGGGTTCGAGCGTCGAGGGCGTGTCATTTGCCTCAACGTAACCATCTGCGCGGAGTTCTTCCATGATTTTGCGCTGTTCGTCGTCAAATAACACGCTTTCCGAATCAAAAAGCCCGTTGCACAGTTTCAACACTGCAAATTTTTTACCAGACAAGAAATCATAATCCCGCGTCTCGCGATTGATGACGCCCGTCGGCAAAAATTTCCAACCGCGCAACATATAATCATTTTTCAGCTTGTAAAACATATTTTCCCTCCGTTATCAGAAAAAAAACGGGACAAGCCCGTCTCGCAAAAAAATTTTTGTCATAGAAATAATTTTAAGTCTTAGGATAGGACAATGGAAATCGCACGAGTACAATAGCGGTCTCTTTTGCCGCCGCCAGCAACAGCTTTGAGTTCTTCTGCGGACGATTCGCCCTCTTCGTTATTGTCGAAAACTTCCTTGAAGTCCTCGACCGTGAAGTTGAAACCGGCTTTAGCCGCGACGGCAAGGGACATAAAAATTACCTATATGGCAAACGAATGTACTGCCGCCGCCAGCAACAGCTTTGAGTTCGTTAGCGGACGATTCGCCCTCTTCATTATCGTCGAAAACCTCCTTGAAGTCCTCGACAGTGAAGTTAAACCCTGCTTTAGCCGCGACGGAAACGAAAATTGCCGCAATCGCCGCCTCTTTGTCCGATTCTTCGCCCGTGTACGCCTCTTGAGCGTCTTTGAGCTGCTGGGCGAGTGCCTCGT
>JAFPVP010000059.1 GCA_017412925.1 Selenomonadaceae bacterium | reverse complement strand
GACAAAGGAAACCGACGAATTGGAAATCAAGGACGATGTTCAATTTGTTTCTTCTCGAATCAAAGCTTTAATCGAATCGAAAGAATATTCCAAGCAAAAATTTATCGACCCGCTTATTGCAGACTTGAAAAATAAAATGCTGACGGCAATTGCCCAAGTTAATAAATGGAAACGCTCTATTATTTCGCAACACGATGCTGAACTACAAGCCAAGCTAGAATATATGAGCAAAGATGAGCGTAAGTTGTGGCTTAAATTTCTTGAGACACTTTCAAAGAAAAAACACTTAGAAGAATTTCTGCTGACTTTTAAAAAACCCGACGAAACTAAAAAGGAAGCAACTCGTGCCTTTGCGCAAATTGCTTCCGGCGTTAAAAACCAAATTGCCGACCTTGACACTTCTCTCTCTTCTATGAAAAAACCTGTTGAAGACATACGCCGCCGTATTGAATTGCCTGATTGTAGAAATAACATTTTAATTGTCACTCATCAGATTTTGCAAGCCAATACATACGCAAGGAAAATGCTTAAACGCGCAAATATTGACTTGGACAAAGCGGTTGATGACCTAAGAAACACGCTGTTCATAGAGACAAAGGAAGAGCCGAAAACGAGTTTCAAAACCCGTGAAGTGTACGACCTAATTCGTCGGCATTATCATGCTTTGAAAAAAGAACATGAGGATTTGTTCGTTGATAAATTTCACCTCCAACGGCAAATCATTTCACCGCAACGCGCTATGTTTATGGCAAAAAATATTTTCGTGCAAGGAGCCTATAAGAGATTTCGCGAAGAAATTCGGCGGTACAAAAAAGAAGAGCAAAGGCTTGCACCAAAATTGCTCGCTTATGGTCGAGAAGAAAAACAATTTCAGACGAGGGACTGGTCGGTTTTCCCGCGTTCGACTTTCCTTCAGCAACAATATTATCTGACCAAACAGCGAACCCTGCTGGAAATGGAAAGGACACACCTCGACCAAATCAAATTCTCTTTGCAAAATAAACAAACCGAGTTGGAAACTTTGTGTCGTCAACCCAACGCAGCGAAGAAAATCGAGGAAATAGCGACAGGTATTCTTCGTAAAAATTATAAATTCGTCTGGCAGTTGGAAGAAGTAGAAAACCGTGCCAAAGGACTCTTTGAAAGTATGAATCATACCAAAAAGCAAATGAAAGAATTGGAAGAGAGAGTTGTTCGCGATAAAATCAATACTTGCTATCGCGTGACTTGTTCCAATACATTGTCGAACAGTAAGGTGGCATCACTAATTGCTGACGCAATCTTATTCGACCCGCAAGCCGTTCAGCTGGTCGCTCGCTTCAACGGCAACAATCTCGAAATGGAAAAAGATTTGGAATTGATGTCCGAATTTGATAAGGATGAACTCATTCGCAAGAAAATTATCCGCGAATTGTGAGGTTCATAGAGTCAATGAAATTGACGAAGAGGCGAACGCTGTCATTGGGACCTGGCGTAGCTTCGGGGTGATATTGCACGCTGATTATCGGTAAGACTTTATGTCGCAAGCCCTCAATCGTTCCGTCGTTAAGAGAAATGTGAGTAACTTCAAGAGGTAAGCCCGCCAAAGATTTTTCTTCGACAGCGTAACCATGATTTTGTGACGTAATCGCAACTTTTCCAGTTCGCAAGTCTTTAACAGGTTGATTTGCCCCGCGATGTCCGAATTTGAGCTTGTAAGTATTTGCACCCATTGCCAATGCTAAAATTTGATGACCAAGACAAATACCGAAAATCGGACGCTTGTCCAAAAGTTTTTTGACTTCGTTAATGACGGTAGGAAGGTCTTTGGGGTCGCCAGGACCGTTTGAAAGGAAAATACCGTCGGGCTTGAGTGCGAGAATTTTTTCAGCAGAAGTTTTTGCGGGCACGACCGTCACACGGCAATTAAGTTTGCGCAAGGTGTCCAGAATGTTGCGCTTGATACCAAAGTCCATAGCTACAACGTCAAATGGATTTTTACCGGCGTCGAGTGTGTAAATTACAGGAGTAGTAACCATGTCAACGACGTTTTTGCGAATGGGCAGAGCCATCATCTCGTTGATTGTGTTTTGCGAAGTGTATTCGCTGACGATAACGCCTTTCATAGTGCCAGCTAGGCGAATTTTTTTCGTAAGTGCGCGAGTGTCCACGTTATAAAGACAAGGAATTTTTTCAGCCATTAAAAATTCCTGCAAAGTTTTTTCCATAGAAGAACTTGACGGCTTTTCGCAAAGTTCGCCGATAACGAGTCCGCTGACAAAACTTTTGCGGCTCTGATTGAATTGCTTAGCCGTGCCGTAGTTGCCGATTAAAGGATAAGTCAGCGTGACGATTTGTTTGCAATAGGACGGGTCGGTTAAAATTTCCTGATAGCCAGTCATACCCGTGTTAAAGACGACTTCGCCTTCAGCTGTGACACTGGAGCCACCAAACAGTTGCCCGCGAAAGGTCGTGCCGTCTTGCAATATCAATTTTCCTTTCAATGCTATCACCCTGCGTCATAAGTTCTATACATGGAAATTTTTTTTGGATTGTCGCGAATATTCCAGACGCCGCAGGGACAAACGCCGGCGCAAATTCCGCAACCGATGCATTTTGATTCGTCGCTGACATATTGCCAAGAGCCGTCAGAAAGTTCAATGCGCGTGATTGCTTTTTCGGGGCAAGAGTTCAAACAAATTCTGCAGTCGCGACAGGTGCCGCAGGAAATGCAACGTAAATGTTCGTGCATGGGGTCAGGCAGGTCGCAATGATGACATTTCTCGAAAAATTTCTTGGAAAGGTTATCTTGCGGAATGATTTTTTTCGCGAGCAAAGGAGAAATCTTTTCGCCGAGCAGAAATTGATTCATCATAAGCGCAGTCAATCTTGCGTCGCCGATTGCGTCTGTCAATCTGCCGGGTTTAATGACATCGCCTGCAGCGAAAACTTTCGGCAAAATTTTTTTCTCGGCGTCCGGAATAAGCCAATCGCGAAATTTTTTTACTTCGGGTAGGAAATCAAGCACGGGAGCTTCACCGATTGAAACGATAACTTGGTCAGCTCGAATAAATCTGCCGTCGTCGGAAAAAATTCCGTCGGCGGTGATTTTTTTTGTGACGAACGGCCAGACGATTTTTCCGCCAAAGTCTTCGAGCCGCCGAATTTCTTTAGCGAACGCGGCAGGCTTAACGACATCGACAACAACGACACTTCCCGCGCCTTGTTCGTAAGCGGAAGTGGCAACGTCCATACCGGAATTGCCGCCGCCGATTACAACGACATTTTTGCCGACGTGAGGTTTTTCGCCGCGATTGATTGCTTTCAAAAACTCAACGCCGAAAGTTAAAAGCTCCGCGCCCTCCCATTGAAAATAACGCGCCTTGTGTCCGCCGACTGCAACTAAAACGGCGTCGCTTTCCTCGCAGATCTGATTGAATTTCGCGGCATCGACTTTGCAACCCATCACAAACTTGACGCCGATTTTTTCAATACGATTGAGTTCAGCTTGCAAAAGTTCTTGAGGCATACGCGAATGAGGAATAACTTGCGCGAGTTTGCCGCCAATTTGATTTGCATTGTCGTAAACCGTGACGGCGTGACCAAGCCTTGAAAGTTGCCACGCCGTAGACAATCCCGCGACACCGCCTCCGATAATGCCGACTTGCTTGCCGGTTGAAGTTTTCGGCGGTTCAATTTCAACGTAAGCCGATTGCAAACTGAGTTCGCCAATTTTAATCGCCTCGTCAATCGTGGAGCGCGAGCAACCGTCCATGCAGGGATTCGGGCAAAGAGTTCCGCAGACTGAACCCGGAAACGGCGTGTACTCCAAAACGAGTTTCAAAGCGTCGTCGATTTTTCCTTGACGCAGGAGAGCCAGCCGCTGTTGAGTCGGAATCCCCGTCGGGCAAAAAAATTGACACGGCGCAGAAAATTTTGCATTGTCCCAGCTCGGCACGCGCAACCGATAAAGCCCGCGATTAACCGTGTTTAAAACGGTGAAGTCGTCGTCAGCAACGTCTGAAAAAATCCCGCCCTTAACCCAATCATTTTGGCGGAAGGCGGCAAGGTCGGGCAAAACTTGCGGTTTCTTCTCCTCGAAAGTCAGCGGGCGAAGTTTCTTCCACTCGCGCCAGTCGCTAAGTTCGGCAATAAGTTCAGATTTCTCTACGGCGTTCAGGAAATGATTCATGCCGCTCTTGAGAAATTTAACGTCGTCCGCGTCAAGTTCAAGGCACAAAATATCATCGGGGTAATCGGAAATTTTGCCGCGCACGTAAACAACGCCGCCGACTATGCCGACGCAAGCTCTTTCGCCGAGCACGGAAGAAAAATCTTCGCAGTCAACGCCACAAACGACGGCACGTCCACCACCCATAAACTCAAATGAAAAACTGCCGACATTTTTAAGCACCCAAAGTTCCGGCTCCTCGTAAAGCGGATCATGTTTCATCAGCGAACCAGTGCGCGTTCCTGCACGTCCGCCGATATAAATTTTCCCGCCGCTTGAACAATGCCCCGACGTGTCGCCCGCGTCGCCTTTGACCGTGATAATGCCGCCGGAATTGAGCCAGCCGACATCAGCCGAAGTTGAACCTTCGACAATAATTTCTGTATTGGGTAGACACATTGAGCCGACACGTTGACCGGCGTTTGTGACGTGAAATTTAAGCGTTCTGCCGTCAGGGTGCCAAAGCGGTCCGCCAATGTCGTGTTGCCCACTCGCCGCAATATCGAATTCAGTTTCGCCAGACTTGACCGCCTCTTCAATCATAAGCAAAAGGTCTTGCGTCGACATGCGCTCGTGATTTCTAATGGTTTCAATCTTCAACATTTTGTTTCTCCTCGTAAATCGTCCAAATATTTTTGGAGCTTGTCCGCGAATCGCCCGACATGTATGCCGTCCACAAATGAATGATGAACTTGCACAGAAAGTGGCATCAATAATTTGCCGTCGACGGCGCGAAATTTCCCCCAATCGAACAGCGGCGTCGCATTATCTTTCTTTCCGGAATTGGTGTGCGAAATGTGCGTGTAAGTCAACCACGGCATGGGCGAACATTGGAAAACATCATTGCCGAGCGGCGCGGGGAAATATTTTTCTTGAGAGTCGGCAATTTTCTTGGCAAGCGCAACGTAATTTTTGAGGCTGTGCGTCAACGGCACGTTCACGACCTTGAACAGCTCGGTTTCCTTATTCAGCCACGTGAACGCCGTATCGATTTTGTCGAACAGGACAATCGCGCCGTCAACGAATCTGTAGCGGAAATTTTCAATGGCGTTGCCGCATTTGCAAACCGCGTAAATCATCGACAGCGTAAAAGATAAATTTTGCGCCTTAACCGCCTTGTAAAAATTGGTAACGTCAACCTCAAAAGTCACGCAAAAACTCGGCTCAATGCAATTCCTGAAAACCGCGCAGTGAGCGGCTCGACTCCAAGTCTTTTCGTCGATAATTTTGTAAGTATTCATGGATCAGCAGACGTATTGAAT
>JAFPVP010000058.1 GCA_017412925.1 Selenomonadaceae bacterium | reverse complement strand
CGGCATCTCCTTTAAGGAGGACTACGAGCGCGAGAAAAGAAATTTTTCTGTCAAATATTTGGTGATTAAGCACACTGACAAAGCGTGCCTGAATATCCACATACAAATTCCGCAAATGACGCTCGACCACATTTTTGACCCGCTGCCCGAAGCCGACAAAACTATTTTTGATTATCCCGTCACGGACAAGGACAGCCGCGACGCTCTGCTCGGCAAGCCCAAACCTCCGAGCATTTTAGACCACGGGCTTAAATATCTGCTTGACGCGGTGACGACAGTCGGAGCGCAAAACAGGCGGCTTGAATTCACGGCGGAAAATATTTCGACGGAAACGGAAAATTTGACCGCCTCCGAATCGACAATACGCGATGCTGACATGGCTAATGAAATGACCGAGTACACGAAATATAATCTTTTGGCGCAAGCGTCGCAGTCAATGTTGGCGCAGGCGAATCAAGCTCAATCAATGGCGTTGTTGTTACTTGAATGATTGTGAATTAATTCCAGTGAATTGCTTTCATTGACAGTAGCCACGAAAAAAAATAAAATCGTTGCGGAAAATTTTTAAGGAGGCGAGTCATTGGCGAATCAGAATAATTTCGGAGAGACGATAATAGTCTCGGCGAACGGCGTGCACATACAGCCCAAGAGCGCGGGACAACAAAATTATATCGAGACGATGCGGCGGCACGTCGTGACATTTGGAATTGGAGCGGCGGGCACGGGCAAAACTTTTTTAGCGGTGGCGGTTGCGGCATATTATCTGCGCGTCAAGGAAGTGCGGAAAATAATTTTAACGCGCCCTGCAGTGGAGGCGGGCGAACGTTTGGGATTTTTGCCAGGCGACATGCAGGAGAAAGTTGACCCGTATCTGCGACCGCTTTACGACGCGCTGAAAGAAATTTGGGGCTTCGACCTTTACCAAAAATTTTTCAATCGCGGCGTGATAGAAATTGCACCGCTGGCGTACATGCGCGGACGAACTTTGAGCGACGCCTTTATAATTTTGGACGAGGCACAGAACACGACCCCTAAGCAGATGAAAATGTTTTTGACGCGGCTGGGCTTCGGCTCGCGCATGGTGATAACGGGCGATTTAAGTCAGATAGATTTGCCGCGCGGAATTCAATCGGGACTTGCCGAGGCGGTCGAAATTTTAAAAGGCGTTAAGGGCGTGGGCATAGCGGAATTGGACACGGCGGACGTGGTGCGCCATGAAGTCGTTTCGCGGATTGTGGAGGCTTATGACAGGCATGAACACGGCAATCAGCTTTGAACCGGAGACGTTAACGGTTGAAGAAAATTTATTGGCGGAAATGTTGCGGGCGGCGGACGTGGTCGGAGAAATTTACGGCGTTGAAAATTCCGAGCTGAGCTTGACTTTAACCGACGACGAACATATCCACGCGCTGAACAAAAAATATCGCGGCGTGGACAGAGCAACGGACGTTTTATCGTTTGCGTTCAGGGAGAGTGACGAGCCGGAAGTTGTCGACGCGGACTTTGAAATTTTGGGCGACGTGATAATTTCTTTGGAGCGAGCAGCCGCGCAGGCGCAGGAGTTCGGGCATTCGTTCCTGCGCGAGGTTATTTTTTTGGAAGTGCACGGGCTGCTACATTTGTTGGGCTATGACCACATGGACGACGACGAGCGGCGGGAAATGGAAGAGGAGCAACGCTTTATAATGGGCAAGCTGGGAATTTTAAGGGAGTGAGGCTTTGTACATATTGGGAATGACGGGCGGCATTTCTTGCGGGAAATCAGCCGTGGCGGAAACTTTGCGGCGTTATGCCGGCGCGACGACTCTCGACATAGATAAAGTTACGAGGTGGCTTTTGGAGCCAGGCGGCGACCTTTTTGAAATTTACGTGCGACACTTCGGCAAATACATTCTCACGCGCGAGGGCTATCTTAATCGGCGGCTTGTCGGCGAAATAATTTTCAATCACCGTGACGAGCGCGAGTGGATAAATTCGGTGGCGCACCCGATACTTTTAAATAAGGCGCGGGATTTTTTAGTTGAGTGTTCGGAGGCGGGAGCAGGGCTGGTCGTGTTGGAAGTGCCGCTTTTGTTCGAGGCGGGCTGGGAGCATTTGTTCGACGAAATTTGGGCGGTCTACACGAAGCGGAAATTTCAAATACAGCGATTGATGGCTCGCGACAAATTGACTAATCAGCAAGCCTTGACGAGAATCAACGCGCAGATGGAACGGGAGGAAGTTTGTGCGCGTGCAGACGTGGTGATAAGGAACGTCGGAAGCTACATAAAAGTTCGCCGGCAAGTTTTTAGGGCACTGCGCGGCAGGAAATTTTAGCGATAAGTGGAAAGTTGATTCTAGAAAAAACTTTCTGGAGGCGACGAGATGAAACAGCGACTTAAAATAGCGGCGGGCATTGGCGTTACGGCGTTGGCATTGGCGGTAGCGGGCGGCGGCTATTATCATTTCCACGTGAACAACGACACCCCCGAATACGCGATAAAGACGATTCAGCAGTCAATCGAGGAGCACGACACGAAAAATTTCTACCGCGCGGTCAACGTGGACGGCGTGTTGGATTCTAGTTACGAGGGAATAATCAACGGGCTGACTTCTTCGCAATTTTTGTCGACTCCCGACGCCAAAGAGAACGTAAAAGATTTTATGAATTCTTTGCGTGCGCCGCTCATTCTTAGCTTGAAAGGCGCGATTGATTCTTACGTGGCGAAGGGAGACCTGGAAACGGAAAAAAATATCGGCGTGGCAGAACTTCTGGACAGGACGGGTCTCAACGATGCCAAAATCCGCGACATAAAAAATATTGAGGTAAGCGACGCGGACAAGAACGAAGCTTTTGCCGACGTGATAATTTATCAGCCGGATTTGGAGCGCGAATTTGCAATTCAACTGATTTTGTCGCGTGGCGCGGAAGGTCAATGGCAAGTCAGCCGCGTGCAGAATTTTAAAGAATACGTCGAGGAAATCGGGCAGGCGCGCCGTGCTAAACTTGAAGAATATTTGGCGAAGGCGGGAGAAATAAATTCTCGTCACGATGCAATAATTAATGAGGCGGAGAAAAAATACGGCTTGATATTGGCGGCGGGCAACTTGAGCAAAAAAGATACGCGCCTTGAATTAAAAACTTTGGTTAACGATGTGTTCAAAAAAGATTGGGAAGAGCGCAAGCAGGAGCTTTTCTCTTTGCAAATGCCAAAAGACGCCGAATCTTTGCATAGCCTCTACATGAAAATTTGCGACTTGGCGATAGCCGCCGCGAACGATTACGCAAAGTGGCTCGACGACAACAACCCCGCCACGATTAAAGCGGCGGAGGAAAAAATTCATCAAGTGCAAACGCTCACGACGGAGGCCGCCGACCTTGCCAGACGCATGACATCTTGAAACTTTGCGCGTGGCGTGGTATTATTCGCCGCAGGAAATTTTTAGGAGGAGCTTGCAGTCAATGAAGCACGTTTTATCAGTCTACGTCGAAAATCAGCCGGGCGTCTTGGTGCGCGTGGCGAGCATGTTTAGCCGCCGCGAATTCAATATCGACAGCTTATCTGTCGGCATAACTCAATCGCCGGAATTTTCGCGGATAACGGTTGTCGTTCACGGCGACGGAAATTTTGTCGACCAAGTTATAAAGCAGCTGGAAAAAATGCCCGTCGTGCAAGCGGTTCAACGATTGGATTCGGCGAGCGCAGTCACGCGCGGCATGACGATGATAAAAGTTTCCGCCGACGACAGCACGCGCCTTGACGTTTTAAAAATGGCGGAACTTTTCCGCGCACACGTTGTCGACGTTCAGCCCACAACTTTAATTTTCGAGATAACTGGCAACGACGAGAAAGTCACGGCGTTCACGCGGCTGCTCGCACCCTACGGAATTTTAGAAGTCATCCGCACGGGGCTTATCGCCCTTGAGCGCGGTGAAAATACAATCAACGACTATAATCAAGTGAGGGAGTATTATGGCAAAAACTTACTATGACCAAGACGTTAATTGGGAAATCATGAACGGCAAGACCGTCGCGATTATCGGCTACGGCAGCCAGGGACACGCGCACGCACTCAACCTCAAGGAGAGCGGCGTCAATGTCGTCGTCGGACTTTATGAAGGCTCGAAATCGAAACCCGTCGCCGAAAAAGCCGGCTTGAAAGTTCTGACTGTTGCCGAGGCCGTCAAGGTCGCTGACATCACGATGATCCTTATCCCCGACGAAAAACAAGCGGACGTTTACAAAAACGAAATCGCCCCGAATCTCAAGAGCGGCTCGGCGTTGGCGTTCGCGCACGGCTTTAATATCCATTTCAAGCAAATCATTCCTGCCGCTGACATTGATGTTTTCATGGTCGCGCCGAAAGGTCCCGGTCATCTCGTCCGCAGAACTTTCGTTGAAGGCGGCGGCGTCCCCGATGTCTTCGCGGTTTATCAAGATGCGTCTGGAAAATGCTTTGACATTGCGCTTGCCTATGCCCGCGGAATCGGCGGCACCCGCGCAGGCGTCCTCCAAACCACGTTCAAGGAAGAAACCGAGACCGACCTTTTCGGCGAACAGTGCGTACTTTGCGGCGGTGTCACCCATCTGATTCAAAGCGGCTTTGAAGTTTTGGTTGCGGCGGGTTATCAGCCGGAAATCGCCTACTTTGAAACCTTCCACGAAATGAAACTTATCGTCGACCTGATGTACGAGGGCGGCATGGCGAAGATGCGCAAATCTATCAGCGACACCGCCGAATATGGCGACTATACGACTGGTCCGAAGATTATCACGCCGGAAGTCCGCAAGGCTATGGAAAAGGCTTTGGCGGAAATTCAAGACGGCTCCTTTGCTAGAAATTGGCTCGTGGAGAATCGTGCGGCGGGTCGTGCAAACTTCCTCGCACAGCGCAGAATTCACGCCGAACACCAAATCGAAACCGTCGGTGCAAAACTGCGCGGCATGATGAGCTGGCTCAAAGACGGCTCCGATTTGTCAAAAGATTAATTAATCTGCCGAAAAATTTTCAGCGGCTTGTGCTTGTCATATGTACAGGCATGAGCCGCTTTGCTTTTAGGAGGGCAACTCTATGGCAATGACAATGAGCGGCCGCTTTAAAAGCGGCGGAACAGTGTGCGCGATTAGTCGACAAAAATTTTCGGCTCTTCGCCGCGTTTAAACTGATAAAAATTTTGGGAGGATAACTCTATGGCAATGACAATGAGCGAAAGAATTCTCGCGCGACATGCGGGTTTGGAGAGCGTGGAGGCGGGGCAACTGGTCATCTGCGATTTGGATTTGGTCATGGCAAACGACGTGACAGGGCCGCCGTCGATTAAAGAGTTTGAAAAAATCGGGAGACCTGTTTTCAATCCCGAAAAAATCGCGCTGATTCCCGACCACTTCCAGCCCGCCAAAGACATTAAGAGCGCGGACTTGGCAAAGATTATGCGCGACTTCGCCCGCAAAAATAAAATCGCCCACTACTACGAACAGGGGCGCGTCGGCATTGAGCATGTTATCTTGCCGGAATTCGGAATCGTTGCGCCGGGCATGTTGATTATCGGCGCGGACAGCCACACTTGCACTTACGGCGCAGTCAACGCCTTCTCAACGGGCGTCGGCACGACGGATTTGGCTGTTGGTTTGGCGACGGGTAAAGCGTGGTTCAAAGTGCCCGAAGCTATCAACGTGCACTTGACTGGCAAGAAGCCGAAAAATATTTGCGGCAAGGACGTTATCCTCACGCTGATTGGCAAAATCGGAGTGGACGGCGCACTTTACAAAGCTTTGGAGTTCACGGGCGAGGGCGTCGCGGAACTTTCCATGACTGACCGCTTGACGATTTCAAACATGGCGATTGAGGCGGGCGCAAAAGCCGGCGTCTTCCCCTTCGACAAAGTTGCCGAAATGTACGTTGCGCGGCGCGTGAAAAAATCTTTTAATCCTGTTGCCGCTGACGAAGACGCAAAATATTCTTCGACCGTCGAAATTAATTTGAGCGAGTTGAAACCCGTCGTCGCACTTCCGCACCTGCCCGAAAACGTCAAGCCCGTCGAGGAGCTGGGTGAAATTAAAATCAATCAAGTTGTAATCGGCTCGTGCACGAACGGGCGGCTGGAGGATTTGGGAATCGCGGCGGGAATTCTGCGCGGGCGCAAAGTTCATCCCGACGTTCGCTGCATAATCATTCCCGGTAGCCAAGAAATTTACAAGGAAGCCATGCATTGCCACTGGATTGATATTTTTATCGACGCGGGTTGCGTCGTGAGCTGTCCTACTTGCGGACCGTGCTTGGGCGGCTACATGGGAATTTTGAGCGCGGGCGAGCGTTGCGTCTCGACGACCAACAGAAATTTCCGCGGGCGCATGGGTCACGTCGACAGCGAAGTTTATCTGGCGAGTCCGTTCGTGGCGGCGGCGTCTGCTATCACAGGAAAAATTTCTACTCCTGACGAGGTTGTTGACAATGCGTAATGCGCAATGCGTAATGCGTAATGATTTTGAAATGAGGAATGAGGAATGAAACTTGAAGGAAAAGTCTGGCGTTACGGCGACAACATTGATACTGACGTCATAATCCCCGCGCGCTATCTGAACACGTTCGACCCCGCCGAGCTGGCTAAACATTGCATGGTTGACATCGACGAAACTTTTGCCGCTAACGTCAAGGCGGGCGACATCATGGTTGGCGGAAAAAATTTCGGTTGCGGCTCCAGCCGTGAACACGCGCCCGTTGCGATTAAGGCGTCGGGGATTCCCGTTGTCATTGCGGCGAGTTTCGCGCGGATTTTTTATCGCAACGGAATTAATATCGGCTTGCCGCTGTTGGAGATTGGTGACGCGGTAGAAAAAATTTCAGCCGACGACGTTTTAAAAATCGACACGGCGACCGGCACGATTGAAAATCTCACGACGGGCGATACTTTCCACGCGCACCCGTTGCCTGGCTTCGTGCAGGAAATTGCCAACGCCGGCGGGCTGATAAATTACATCAAGACGAAAAATTAAGGAGGAATTTTTTTGAAGAGAGAAATTAATCCGTTCGATTACGCGGGCGAAATTTTTAAGGCGTTGCCCACGGGAATTTTGCTGACGAGCGAGGCGGAAGATTGCGTAAACGCTATGACAATCGGCTGGGGCACAATCGGTATCGAGTGGGGCGTCCCGATTTTCGCGGCTTACGTGCGCACGAACAGATTCACCCACGATTTGATTGAGCGCACCGGCGAATTCACAATTTGCGCCCCCTACGGCGAAAAATTTTCCAAGGAAGTCACAAAGGCGGTCGGGATTTGCGGCAGTCGTAGCGGTCGCGACATGGACAAAATTGCTAAAGCCGGTCTGCATTTGGTCGAGGCTGATATTGTTCGTCCGCCCGCGATTAAAGAATTCCCTATAACTTTGGAATGCCGCGTCGTGTTCAGTCAGTTGCAACCGATTAAGGACATTAGCGACCGCTTCGGAAAATTTTACACGCCGAACACCGCGCACTCCGAGCCGCACGTCGCCTACTACGGCGAAATTCTCAAGGCGTACATCATCGAAGATTAAACTTTTTACGCAACGCAAAAACCCCGTCGAATGTTCGGCGGGATTTTTTTCATGGCGGGAAATTTCTTTTCGGCGGGCTTTGTGTTAGAATGTGGAAAAATTTTTTCAAGAGGAAATGTCATGTCTGCAAAAAAAAATTCGACGACCTTTAGCACGTTCGCGCCGCCGATTTTATTTTTACTGTTCGATTATGTCGGCGTCGTGCTCAGCGAACACCTCGCCTTTGCCCTGCGCGACGAATTGGATTATTGGAACAATGTCACTTATCTTTACGGCGACACTTATATTTATATCTGGGTGCCGCTTTTGTTTTTAATTTTCCTTGGACAATCGCGCTCCTATCGGCAAATGAAACCCGTCGTCGACACCATGCGCGGCATTTTCCAATCGGTCTTCGCGGGCTGGATTGCCTCGATAATTATCATCTACTTCCTTAAGGCGAGCAATTTATCTTCGCGGCTGTTTATAATTTTGTTCGGGCTGTTCGTGCTGATTAACGTCTGCCTGATTCGCTACTGCGTGCTCAAAATCCTCAAGCGGCGCAACCTTTTCCACGAGCCGATAATCGTCATTGGGGCGGGCTTGACGGCGGAGCGGCTGATAAAATTTTGGCAGGAAGATTTAGGCTATCGCTATAAAATCGTCGGGCTGATTGACGACCACCCCGTCTCCAAAACTTTGCCGCAAAATTTCCCGATATTGGGCGGCTTCGACGGAGCGCGCAGAATTATTCGGGCGGCGAAAGTTAAAACCGTCGTGATAGCCGCGCCTGGTCTCGGCAAGGAAAAATTGCAGGAACTCATCAGCGAAATTCAACCGCACGTCAAAAATATTTCGTTCGTGCCGGATTTAATCGGGACGCCGATGTCAAGCGTGGAGTTGTCGCTCCTTTTCAGCGAGAAAATTTTAATGCTCAACTTGCGCAACAATCTTTCGCGCCCGTACAATCGCGCAATCAAAAGAATTTTCGATTTGGTCTTAACGATTGTCGGCGGGCTGATAATTTCTCCGGTGCTGTTGGGAATTGCGCTTGCCGTGGCGATTGAAAACCGCGGTCACGTAATTTTTGCTCACAGGCGAGTTGGCGCGGCGGGGAAAAAATTTTCGTGCTACAAATTTCAAACGATGGTGCCCGACGCCGAAGCCAAGCTGAAAAAATATTTGGCGGAGAATCCTGAAGCTAAGCGCGAATGGGAAGAATCTTTCAAGCTGACGAACGACCCGCGCGTCACGAAGTTAGGAAATATTTTGCGGCGGACGAGTTTGGACGAATTGCCGCAACTTTGGAATGTGATTCGCGGCGAGATGAGTTTAGTCGGACCGCGCCCGATTGTTCAAGCCGAAGTGCCGCGCTACGGAAAAAATATCCGCGAATATTACATGGTCTTGCCTGGGATAACGGGCATGTGGCAAGTCAGCGGCAGAAGCGACACGACTTATCCGGAGCGCGTCGCCATGGATACTTGGTACGTGCGCAACTGGTCAGTCTGGATTGATTTAATGTACTTGTTCAAGACGGTTAAGGCTGTGTTTTATCGCAAAGGAGCCTATTGAAAAAACTTTTGTGCTAAGCCAACAAAAAAATTTTAAAAAGTACTTGCCAAAATTAAAGTTATGTGCTATATTGCGCCTTGCTGGTTACGATTCGCTAGCTCAGTCGGTAGAGCACCTGACTTTTAATCAGGGTGTCCCGGATTCGAGTTCCGGGCGGATCACCATCATGGCGCCATCGTCAAGAGGTTAAGACACCGCCCTTTCACGGCGGGTTCGTGGGTTCGAATCCCGCTGGCGTCACCAAGCGGCCCGGTAGTTTAGTTGGTTAGAATGCCGCCCTGTCACGGCGGAGGTCGACGGTTCAAGTCCGTTCCGGGTCGCCACTTGAAAATTTCTGCTGGACGAGTAAGGAGTGATATTTCGTGAAAAAATTTTGCGGAGTGTTGGTTTTGACGGTCGCCTTTCTTCTCGTTAGCAATTATAATAATTTTGCTGAAGCCGCTGATTATTATCTTGGTGTTTATCACAGCGGTCAAGAAGCTTATCTGGATACTTCTTCCATCCGAACCACTAATCATTATACACAAGGCTATCACAGCGGTGACACTTATACTTGCATCGTAAAAGCCGTTCGCCCCGGAAGTAGCAGTTACGATACTGTGCATTATGAAATTTATTGCGGACAGACAGTCAGCTTAGATAAAAACGGTGAACGAGTATGGCAAACGATTCGTGCAAAAGATCCTAATTATTTGGAAAAAAATCCTGTAGAGAATAACCTAGTAAAATATTTTTCAAAGCTTACTGATGAAAATTGGAGCGAGGTGCCTGAACGTATACGTTGAGTAGTTGAAATT
>JAFPVP010000057.1 GCA_017412925.1 Selenomonadaceae bacterium | reverse complement strand
GTAATCGCTGACGACAGAGGCAGTTACATCGAAATTTTTGGTTAAAAGCAGTTCAGCGAGCCTTCTAGCGTCTTGAGTACCCGCGATTAGAAAAATTTTCTTATTCATAGCGCAAAATTCTCTCCAAATCGTCGCGTTCAAGCTTTTTGTCATTAAATTTGCTTACGACGAGGCAGTTACGTTGAAATTTTTGGTTAAAAGCAGTTGAACGAGCTTGCGAGCATCTTGAGTGCCCGCGATTAGAAAAATTTTTGTATTCATGGCGGCGATTTTAATTCAGCGGGAAAAATTTTTCAAGCTGCATTTGTTTATTTGGCGATACCTGCTATAATCTGCGCGTAAAAAAAATTATGGAGGGCAAAATGAAGATTTTAGCACGCCAACTAACTTTGGATTTGTATAACTGCGACACGAATCGGCTGGGCAATGTCGACGAGATAAAAGACACGTTAAAAAGTGTCATCGGCAGCGAGCCGCGTCTGAGCTCCGAATTTATCGACGAGGGGCATTGTTCGATTATCGGCGCGTTCGACAAGGGGCATATTGCTCTGCACGTTTATAAAGAGCTTCGCTACGTTGCAGTTGATATTTTTACTTGTGCGGATTCGGAGGAGCCTGAAGAACTTGCCAAACTTATTCGCAAATTTTTCCGCCCTGACAAAATTAAATCGACGTTTCTCAAGCGCGGCGACTTTGGACTGGAGCGCGAAATTAAGCCCAAGATAAAAATTCGCGTCGCGCCCTTGCGGCGGGTGAAAAACGCTGTAGTAAAAAAATTTGTGCGGAGGGGCAAGGAATGATTTTTACTCACATCGCTGAACTTTATCGCAGTGTCGGCAAGTCGAAGAAGTGCACGTTTATTTTCTGCGCGGATCACGGCGTCGCCAAGGAAAATGTCAGCGCGTACCCGCAAGCCACGACCGCTGACATGGTTAAAAATTATCTGGTTGACGCCGGAGCCGCCGCCAATGCTTTTGCCAAATTTGCTTACTCTGAACTTTACGTCGTCGATGTCGGCGTTGACGCGGAAATTTCAAATTTACCGGGGCTTGTCGACAGAAAAATTTCGCGCGGTACGAAAAATATCGCCAAAGGTGCCGCCATGACGATTGAAGAGGCAATGCAGTCCGTCCGAGTCGGCAAGAAATTGGCGGAGGAGGCTATCGCGGCGGGCTGTAATTGTTTTCTAATCGGCGAAATGGGTATCGGCAACACGACCGTCGCCGCCGCCATGACTGCCGCTTATCTCGAATTGGAGCCGGAAGAAGTCACGGGGCGCGGCTCCAATGTCGATGACGAAAAATTTTTGCACAAGATTGAAACTGTCCGCCGCGCACTCGAAATAAACAAGCCCAATCGCGACAGCTTGCTTGACGTGCTCACGAAGGTTGGCGGCTACGAATTTGGCGCGATGGCTGGCGTGATTATCGCGGCTTATCATCACAACTGCATTGTCGTGCTTGACGGATTCAACTCTGCGGTCGGTGCGCTCGTTGCCGAAGAAATTTTGCCGCGCTCGGTGGAATGTTTAATCGCCTCCCATATCGGGCGCGAAGTCGGGCACCGGGCGATTTTAGAATATCTTGACCTTAAGCCGATATTCAAGCTTGACCTTGCGCTTGGCGAGGCTGTCGGTTCGTCAATCGCCGCGAGAATTTTGGACAATCTGGTTTATATTTTTGTCTGCGGTCCTGACGCCGATTTTGACGGCGAGCTTGTCGAAGAGGACAGTGCCTTTGCGAATTTTAAAAAGCAACTCGGACTCGACGGCGTCGAAGGGCTTGACACGATTGAAGACGTTCAGGAACTTTTCGGCGACGAGATTCAGATTGAGGAAATTCCGCTTGACTTCCACGTCAGCGAACACCGCATGGAGAGCGTCGAGCTTCCTTTCAGCACGCAGAATTTGAATATCCCGCGCACTTATCCGATGAATGTTCGCGTTATGGGCGACGACGAGGACGAAGTTATCGCCGCCACCGACAGAACTTTTAATTTTTATTTGCAGACGATGCCGCACCTGCACGACCGCCCCATGAATAATTGCCGCGAACGTTTGGACAACTTGACCAAGCCGCGCAGGAGTCTGGGCTACTTGGAAGAAATCGCCGTTCAAGTGGCGGGCATTTCCAACGAAGACTGCCCGACAAATAAACTTCGCCATGCCGCGCTTGCCTTCACGAACTTTGAAAATTGTCCGTCGTTCACCGACCCAAATTACGACAGGAGCGTCAAGGGAGCACGTCGCGATCTTTCCACGGACTTCAGCGCGACGACGCGGACTTTCGGCATGAAAATTTTTTTGGGCGTCGTTGATCCGGAGGAAAATCTTAACGTCGCGTTCAATTTCGGGCGCAATCTCGCCGAGGAAATTACGTTCGACATTCCTATTATCGCCGTCACCGAATTGAGCAATTTATTGGAGGATAAGCTTGCCGAACAATTTGCCGCCGAACTTTTGATTGACGACGAACTAAAATATCCGCCCGAAGAATTTTTGCAACACGTCCCGAAAAATTATCGCTGCATGACGGGCGCGATTATCGGCGCGTTGGTGGCGGCGGCGCACAATTCAACTTTAATCGTCGTCGACACGGGCGCGATTGATATTATCGTCCGCTACTTGGAAAAAATTTGTCCGGAGGTGCGTCCGTTTATTCTGCGTTCGTCCCAGCTTATCGAGTACGAAGACGAAGAAGGCAACCCGACGGGCTTCGACGGCGAGGCTGCGTGCATGGGCGTTGAAATTGTCGAGGCGGCTCTGGCTGCCCTTAACGACATGAAAACTTTCGACGAAACGGGCGTCAGAAAAACTATTAATGAATCGACTTGAACAGCGGCTGTAAAAGCAACTTCAAATGTGAGCAAAAGGGAGGCAACTAATTCGTGCGCCACGTCGCGTGCGGATATTTTTTTTGTAGCAAAAGTCACTTACAAAAATTTTTCGGCGTGATAGAATTTCCGTAGAAAAATTTTCAAGGAGAGATTTTAATGGAGAGCAAAAATTTTTTATGTTTCCAATGCAGTGACGCACTCGGCGGCAAGGGTTGCACAAAAGTTGGCGTGTGCGGCAAAAAGACTGACGTCGCCCGCGTGCAGGATTTGCTGATTTACGTGACCAAAGGGATTTCTGCCGTGACGACAAAATTGCGCGCGGAAAATAAAATCGTCAAGCCGCGTGTCAATCATCTCGTCACGCTGAATTTATTTATCACAATCACAAACGCCAACTTCGACCGCGAGGCTATCGTTCAGCGCGTGGAGCAGACGCTCCGGACGAAGGCTAAACTCCTTGCTGAAGTCAGCGACAAAAAAAATTTGCCCGCCGCCACACTTTGGACGGACACTCGCGAAAACTTCGACGCCAAAGCGGAGACCGTGGGAATTTTGGCAACAGAGAACGAAGATATTCGTAGCCTGCGCGAGCTGATAACTTACGGGCTTAAAGGATTGGCGGCTTATCTTTACCACGCCAACGCGCTCGGCTACGATTCGGAGGAGATTAACGCCTTTGCGCAAGCGACGCTGGCAAAACTTTTGGACGACAGCTTGAGCGGCGACGATTTGACTGCGTTAGCTCTGGCGACGGGCAAATTTGGCGTCGACGTTATGGCTTTGCTCGACAAGGCGAACACCGAAACTTACGGCAATCCCGAAGTCACCAAAGTTAAACTCGGCGTCGGAAAAAATCCCGCGATACTAATCAGCGGTCACGACCTGCGAGACTTGGAACAGCTCCTTGAGCAGACGGAAGGCACCGGCGTTGACGTTTACACGCACGGCGAAATGTTGCCGGCGCATTATTATCCGAAGTTCAAAAAGTTTAAGCACCTCGTCGGCAACTACGGTAACGCTTGGCACTTGCAGACGACGGAGTTTGAAAAATTTAACGGCGCGATTCTCCTCACCACGAACTGTCTTGTTCCGCCGAAAAAATCTTATATCGACAGAGTTTTCACGACGGCGGCAGTCGGATTCCCTGGTTGCAAGCACATTGACGAAGTCGACGGCAAAAAAGATTTCACGCCGCTGATTGAACTCGCTAAAAAATGTCCGCCGCCCACCGAACTTGAGACGGGCGAAATTATCGGCGGCTTTGCTCACGAACAAGTTTTTGCCGTTGCCGATAAAGTCGTTGAAGCAGTCAAGTCCGGCGCGATAAAAAAATTCGTCGTCATGGCGGGTTGCGACGGTCGCCAAAAATCCCGCGAATATTATGCCGAATTTGCCAAAGCTCTGCCGCGCGACACCGTGATTTTGACGGCGGGCTGTGCAAAATATAAATACATCAAACTCAACCTCGGCGACATCGGCGGAATTCCTCGCGTGCTTGACGCCGGTCAATGCAACGATTGCTACTCGCTGGCGTTAATCGCGCTCAAGCTCAAGGAAGTTTTCGGGCTCGACGACGTGAACAAATTGCCGATTGTTTACGATATTGGTTGGCATGAGCAGAAAGCCGTCACGGTTTTGCTCGCGCTGTTGTATCTCGGCGTGAAAAATATTACGCTGGGTCCGGTGTTGCCGGCGTTCCTCAGCCCGAACGTCACGAAAGTTTTGGTTGAGAACTTCGGCATTGGCGGCATTACGAACGTCGCCGACGACCTTAAGCGCATGATTGGTTAAGGAGGAATTTTTTTGCGTGAAATTAAAGTTCAAGACGCGGTCGGCTGTGTGCTGTGCCACGACGTTACAAAAATCGTTCGCGGAGAAATTAAAGACGCCGCTTTTAGAAAAGGTCACGTCATCACGGCGGAAGATATTCCCGAACTTTTGAAGCTCGGCAAGGAAAATATTTTCGTCTGGGAGAACGACGACACGAAGCTCCACGAAAACGACGCGGCAGAAATTTTGCGAGCGATTTGTCAGGGCGAAAATTTATCAGCGGGCTCCGTCAAGGAGGGCAAAATCGAACTCAAAGCGGCTTGCGACGGAGTGTTTCACGTCGACGCAGAAAAGCTCAACGCGATTAATGACGTCGACGAAATTTGTATCGCCACCGTCCCGAATAAAATTCCCGTGCGCAAAAATAAATCCGTGGCGGGTATGCGCGTGATTCCGCTGGTCATCGACAAAGAAAAAATGGAGCGCGTCAAAAAAATTGCGGGCGACGTGCCGCTGATGAAAATTTTTCCGTACAAAAAATTTAAAGTTGGGCTGGTCGTCACCGGCTCCGAAATTTTCCACGAACGAATTCAAGACACGTTCACGCCGGTTATCGAGGCGAAGCTAAAAACTTTCGGCTTGCAGGTCGACGAACGCAGAATTTCTGATGATTCAAAGGAAATGACGCGCGAAAAAATTTCAGAGCTGTTGAATCTCGGAATGGAAATGATTTTGTGCACGGGCGGCATGAGCGTTGACCCTGACGACCGAACGCCCGCCGCGATTAAATCGACAGGCGCGGATGTTGTAACTTACGGCGTGCCCGTCCTGCCTGGCGCGATGTTCATGCTGGCGTACAAGGGCGACGTGCCGATTATGGGCTTGCCGGGTTGCGTGATGTTCTGCTCAAAAACGGTGTTCGATATGATTCTGCCGCGCGTGCTCACGGGCGAAAAATTAACTCGGCGCGACTTCACAACGCTGGGCGTCGGGGGGCTGCTTTAATGGAAGGAATCACACTTGAACGGGCGATTGAAATTTTAACGGCGAACGTCAAGCCGATTGACGAGCCGGAAGAAGTTTCGCTGATTGAATCCGTCGGGCGGGTGGCAGCGCAAAATTATTTCGCGACCTTCGACAACCCGCCGTTTGACCGCAGTCCGCTTGACGGCTACGCGCTGAAATCTTCCGACACGACGGCTCCGATTAAGTTAAAAGTTATCGGCGAAGAATGCGCGGGCGATTTTTTTGCGGGCGAAATTAAATCGGGCGAGGCGTTGCGGATTATGACGGGCGCGGCGATGCCTAAAGGCTCCGATTGCGTGATTCGTCAAGAGGACGTGACATTCGACGGCGAAAATATTTTTGTCAAGCAACAGCTCAAGCACCACGAAAATTATTGTTTTGCGGGCGAGGACATCAAGGCGGGGGCGTTACTCGTCGAAAAAAATTCTGTGCTGACGGCGGCGCACGTGGCGGTTCTTGCTAGTCAAGGCGTGGCGGCTGTCAAAGTTTATCGGCGGGCGCGAATTGCGATTGCTTCGACGGGCGACGAATTGATTCAACCTGGCGAAAAAATTTCTGCTGGGAAAATTTATAACAGCAATCTTTATCTGCTGGCGTCGCGGCTGATTGAGCTGGGCTTTGCGCCGAAAATTTTATACAACTTGCCCGACGACGCGGACGCCTGCGCGGACAAAATTTTTTCCTTGCGCGAGGAAATTGACTTGCTGATAACGACTGGCGGCGTGTCGGTCGGCAAAAAAGATATTATGCACGACGTGATTAAGAAAATCGGCGAGAAACTTTTTTGGCGCGTGCTGATGAAGCCAGGCGCACCCGTTGTCGGCTGGACATGCGGGAAATTTTTGGGTGTGGCGTTGAGCGGAAATCCTTTTGCGGCTTATGCGACTTTTGAACTGTTGACGCGCCCCGTTATGGCGAAACTTGCCCGCCGCGCAGATATTTTGTACAATCGCAGTCGCGGCGTTTTGGCTGATAATTTCCCGAAAAAAAGTTTCGGGCGGCGATTTATTCGGGCGCGTTTCGACGGCGAAAAAATTTTCCTGCCGAATCGTCACGAGTCGGGCGCGTTGTATTCGGCGGTCGGCTGCAACGCCTTTATCGACATACCCGCCGGCTCCGACGAACTGGCGGCGGGCATGGAGGTCGAGATGATTTTGTTATGAAAGACCAATTTGGTCGTGAAATTGAATACGCGCGGATTTCCGTGACTGACCGTTGCAATTTGCGTTGCCGCTACTGTATGCCCGAATGCGGCGTAAAAAAAATTCCTCACGCGGAGATTTTGACGTTGGAGGAAGTTTTGCACGTGGCAGAAATATTTTCGCGGCTGGGAATCAGAAAAATTCGGCTGACGGGCGGCGAACCATTGCTTAGAAAAAATTTGTCGACACTCGTCCGCGAGCTGAAAAATTTATCAGGAATTGAGCAAGTCACGCTGACGACAAACGGCGTCCTGCTGAAAAATTTTGCGCCCGAATTAATTGCGGCGGGGCTAGACGGCGTGAATTTGAGTTTAGACACACTCGACGAAAATATTTTCGCGGACTTGACGCGACGAAAACTTTTCGGCAAGGTGCTGGAAGGTCTTCAAACGCTCGACAAAAATTTAAGCGTAAAGATAAATTGCGTGCCACTGCGCGGCGTCAACGACGGAGAAATTTTGCGATTGGCGGCGTTGGCGGAAAAAAATTTTATCAAAGTCAGATTTATCGAACTGATGCCGATAGGTTGCGCGTGGGAATCGGGCTTGCGAGGAATTCCGGCGGCAGAAATTTTTTCTAAGCTGGAAAAAACTTTTGGGCGACTCGTTCCCGTCCGCGAAAAAAATTCCCTGCAAGGACCGGCAAAATATTTTCAGCCGAAAAATTTCGTCGGGCAAATCGGCTTCATCGACGCGCTGGAGCACAAATTCTGCGGCTCGTGCAATCGGGTTCGCTTGACGGCGGAGGGCTTCTTGAAAACTTGCTTGAGTTTCGACGCGGGGCTTGACGTGAAAAAACTTTTGCGTGCGGGCGTCGGCGACGAAGAACTTTCGGAAAAAATCAGCGACGCAATTTATCACAAGCCGCGCGAACATTTTTTTGACGGCGATAAAAAATTTCGCGACAAGCGGCAAATGTATCAGGTTGGAGGCTAATATGGGGAAAATTAATGCGATTTGTATCAGCGAACGGCGCGGCACGGCAAAAAAATTCGTCGAGGCGGCGGCGTTCGTGACGGAGTTTGGGATTGACGGCGACGCGCACGCGGGCGATTGGCACCGGCAAGTTAGTCTGCTCGGTCAGGGCGAAATCGACGCATTCAAGGCGCGCGGGGCAATGGTTGAGCCTGGCGCGTTCGGAGAAAATATCATCGCGGAGGGCTTCACGTTTAAAAAGTTGCCCGTCGGAACTCGTTTAAAATGCGGCGACGTTTTTTTTGAGATAACGCAAATCGGCAAGGAATGCCACAGCCACTGCGCGATTTATCAGCAGGTCGGCGATTGCATCATGCCGCGCGAAGGAGTTTTCGCCAGAGTTTTGCACGGCGGAAAAATTTCTGTCGGCGACGAGCTGGAGCTTGCTGAAAAAATTCCACTCGACGCGGCGATTATAACCGTCAGCGACAGGGGCTTTCACGGCTTGCGCGACAAAGATTTGAGCGGCGACAAGTGCGAGGAAATTTTATCGGCGGCGGGCTACAAAATTTTTTCGCGGACGACGTTGCCTGACGTGAAAAAACTTTTAGTCGACAAGCTGATTGAGCTGGCGGACGCGGGTGTTGGCTTGATTGTGACGACGGGCGGCACGGGCTTTTCTGTTCGCGACATCACGCCCGAAGCCACGCTGGAAGTTTGCACACGCCTTGCGCCGGGCATACCGGAAGCGATGAGAAATTTTTCCATGCAAGTGACGCGGCGGGCAATGTTGAGCCGAGCAGTCGCGGGCATTCGCAAGCGGTCGTTGATTGTGAACTTGCCGGGCAGCCCCAAGGCGGTTGACGAATGCTTAAACTTTGTTCTGCCGGAACTGCAACACGGAATAGAAATTTTGCGCGGCGAGGTTGATAAATGAAAATTTCGTTGCTGATAATCGCGGGCGGCAAAAGTATGCGGCTCGGACAGGATAAAAGATTTGTCAAAGTCGGCGGCGTCGGCTTGCTGGAAAATATTTTAAATAAAGCGGCGGCTGAAAATTTCGCCGAAATTTTTTTGTGCGCCGAGGAGAATTCGCCCGCGCTGAAAACTTTAGCGGAAAAATTCTCCGTGAAACTTTTGGTCGACACGGTAAAAGATTCGGGACCGATGGCGGGGCTGGCGGTCGGGCTGGGCAAAATCAAAACGGATTGGGCGTTGGCGGTTTCGGCGGACATGCCGTTTTTCGACTTTGAAATTTTGCGCCCGCTCACAGAAAAATTTTCGTCAGCGCAGGCGGTGATTCCGATTGTCGGCGGGCGGCGGCAGATGTTGGCGGCGTTTTATCGGCAAGAACTGGCAGAAATTTTTTCGCAAGAACTTTCAAGCGGGCAACGGAAAATTTTCGCGGCAATAAAAAAAGTCCCGCACGAATTCGCGGAGCTTTCGGCGGAAGAATTATTTTTCAACGTGAACACCCGCGCAGATTTGAGATTGGCACGCGGTCGAGCAGAAAATCTTTCGCGTACGACGCCGATAATTTCAATCGTCGCTCCCGCTTCGGGCACGGGCAAGACCACCTTTATCGAAAATCTCGTTGAAAAATTTTCCGCGCAGGGAATAAAAATCGGCGTGATTAAAAGCGACGCGCACGGCTTTAGCGTCGACGTGGAGGGCAAGGACAGCTACAAATTTCAGACGGCGGGCGCAAAAAGTGTCGCGGTTGTCGCGCCGCAAGGTTGGTTCATGATTCAACAGACTGACGAACGCGAAAATTTTTTTGGTGTCGCGGAAAAAATGTCGGACGTCGATTTGATTTTGACGGAAGGGCGCACGCGCGCAATTTTCCCCGCGATTTCACTTTGGCGCGGAAAGGGCGAAGTCATTGCCGACGAAAAAGTTGCCGCGATTTTCACGAGCGAGCCGGTTGCCTCCGACGAAATTTTTCAGTTCGACATAAATGACCTTGCTGCCGCCGAGAAGCTCTGCAAATTTCTCGCGGGCATTTAGTCATTCAATGTTGCAGATTTCGCGCCCGCAGTTTTCGCACTGAATTTCCTGCTTGAGAAAATTTATATCGCGGATAAGAATCAGCCCGTCGCGCATTTCGATAACATTTTGGCGGCGCAGTTCGCCCAACATGCGATTTAAACTTTCGCGCGCCGTCGCTGAATAATTCGCCAGCTCCTGATTCGTCAAAGGCACCGTGATTAAAATGCCGCCGTCGACCTCCTGCCCGTAGCTGTTGGCGAACCGAATCAGCGTCGAATAAATCGCGCCCTTCTTCCCGTAAAGCACCAAGTCGCGGAATTTGGAATGCTGTTTGCGCATGTGCATTCCGATAATTTTTAGCAAGTTAATCGCCAGCGACGGTTTCTTTTCAAGGTAGCTGTGGAGAATCGGGAATTCAATCGCGTAAACTTCGGACGGGCTTTGAGCAATGGCGTTGAAGATGTACATGGGATTTTCTTCATAAAGCGGAAGTTCGCCGATAATGCTGCCGCGCGTCGCCAATCTGAGCGATAAAACGCGCCCGCTTTCGGCGAATTTGGTTATAAAAATCTGACCCGACCGCACGAAGTAAAAATATTTTGCATTGTCGCCCTCGTGGAAAAGATATTCGCCCGCCTTGAGCGCGACGACCTTGCCGGGGATTTCGTAAAACTGCCGAATCATCGAATCCATTATCTCACCCTCCGCAAATATTTTATACCTGCGCTTTTGCTTAGCCGTGTGATTATTATCACTTACACCCGAAAAAATTTTTTTTATACTTGCCCCAACAAAAAGGAGAGTGATAATTATGGCGGAGGATATTTTAAAATCGCTCGGAGAAAATCCTACGCGCAAGCAAATTCTGGCGAAGTGGAATCCCGAAAACGAGGCGTTCTGGAAAAAATTCGGCGAGAAAATCGCTAAGCAGAACCTGTACACCTCGACTTGGGCGTTGACTTTGTCGTTCGTCGTGTGGACGCTCTGGGCGACGATTGCCGCGCAGTTAAATCAAATCGGCTTCAACTTTTCTCAAGGCGAAATTTTTACTCTGGCGTCATTGCCGGGGCTCGTCGGCGCAACTTGTCGATTGTTTTATACCTACATGCCGGGGCTACTCGGCGGCAAGAACTGGACTTTATTTTCTACAGCACTTTTACTTTTGCCGATAATCGGACTGGGCACCGCCCTGCAAGATACCTCGACTTCCTACGATACGCTCTTTATGCTCGTCGCGCTAATCGGCATCGCGGGCGGCAATTTCTCCTCGTCCATGGCGAATATCGGCTTCTTCTTCCCGAAAAAAAATAAAGGTCTCGCGCTCGGAATCAACGCGGGCGTCGGCAATTTGGGCGTCTCGCTGATTTATCTGACTGCGCCGATTTTGCTCGGTATGAGTTTCGGCGGGATTTTCGGCGACCCGCTGATTAACGTTAAGACCGGCGCGGAAGTTTATATTCAATCTGTCTGCTACGCGTGGGCTGTCCCGACCGTCTTGACGCTCGTTTTAATTTGGATTTTTATGGATAATCTCCCGTTGCCCAAACAAAGTCCGAAAAGTATTCTGTCCATCTTCGGCAACAAACATACTTGGCTGATGACTTGGATTTATACTTGCGGCTTCGGACAATTCATCGGCTATTCGGCGGCGTTAATGCTCCTGCTCACGAACGAATTCCCCGAAGTCAGCATGGCTTGGGGCGCGTTTTTGGGACCGTTCATCGGCGCGGGCATGAGACCTGTCGGCGGCTGGCTCGCTGATAAATGCAATAGCGGCTCCAAAGTCACACTTTACTCGCTGATTCTGATGCTCGCCTCGATTATCGTCGTGTTGCTCGGCTTGCAGGCGCACAGCTTTATAATGTTCTTCGCGGCGTTCCTGTTGTTGTTCCTGACGACGGGCTTTGTAAACGGCGCGTCCTTCCGCATGATTCCCTACATTTTTAATAATCCGTTCCATGCGTCTTTAGTCACGGGCTTCACCGCTGCCATTGCCGCTTACGGCGCGTTCCTTATCCCGAAAATTTTCGGCTGGGCTTACTCGAATTTTGAAATGGTCACGCCCGCTTTCTACGTGCTGATTGGATTTACCGTCATCACGATTGCTATCACGTGGATTTTCTACGCGCGTCCGAATTCGGGCATCAAGTGCTGAAAAATTTTTTCCAACAAAAAATCTCCCGCACATCACGCGGGATTTTTTTTCGTCGTCATAAGAAAATCATTTTGATGACATGATAGAATCGTATGCTGGGAAAGAGATTTTTGCGGAACCAGACGGAGAGCTAGAAAAATATCTCAGCCCGACGATACATTTTGATTGGAAAAATATATCGCTAATTTTTTTACCGCATCAAATAAAAGACTTAGAAGCATTGATTGAGGCAGTAAAGCGTTACTCGCCAGATTACGTCGGGGTAGCGAACATTGAAGAGTATAAACTTTTCATAGCGGCTTTGGCAAAGTATCAGAGTTTTGCCGACATAAAGAATGTTAGTGCCGCTGTTCACGCCATGACAAAAATAGCACTTCAAACTATGGACGAAGCAGGCTACGGGTCGAGTTCTAAATGGATACAGCTGTCAAATATATTCGGCGGAAGTGCTGTCCCTCAAGAGATGGCAGACACTATCAATAGGGCAGTAAAGAAGATGATTGATTCAGGCTTGATAGATTCAAAGCGCAAGCTTAGATTTTTTGAGTATTTTGGCGGAGAGGTATTTAGCTGATGAGAAATAAGGCTATCTACAAAAATTGGATTGCGGGCGACGGTTTGGAACGAGTTCGCGAATGGGCACGACAGGGATTAACTGATAAGCAAATTGCGAAAAATATTGGGGTTACGACAGTCGCGTACTACGATTGGAGAAAACGTTTTCCTGCTTTCGGGGAGTCGATAGACAAAGCAAGAGCAGAACTCCGAAGCGAGCTTGAAAAGTTTATGTTTGATTTGGCTACTGGAAAAGCTTACGTGGAAGAAATAAAAACAATTCTCGACCCAAGCACAGGTACCGTTGTAAGGATTGAGAAAACACGCAAACAACTTCCGCCGAACGCCAATTTGCAAACGTTTTTAGCTAAAAATTTGATACCTGAAAAATATCATCCGCCTTGTTGGGACAGCGACGACGTTGCAGAAATGGGGGATTGAAAATGCCACAAAAACCTAAGCGTCCTTGCCGGTACAAAGGTTGCCCAAAATTGGTCAGCAACACGAGTGGTTACTGCGAAGAGCACGAAAAACTTATGTCAAAGCATTACGACAAATTTATTCGTTCGCCGGAACACAATAAACGCTACGGTCACCACTGGCGAAAAATACGGGCGCGATTTATAAAAGGTCATCTGTTTTGCGAGAGTTGTTTTGCAGGGGGCAAATACGTACTTGCCACAGAGGTTCATCACATTAAACCGCTTTCAGAAGGCGGCAAAAATGACACAGAAAATTTAATGGCGTTGTGCAGTAGTTGCCACGCGAAAATTCACAGTTCTAAAAAGTAAGAGGTGTAAAATGGCAAAAGACGGCACGAATCGCGGCGGTGTTCGTGTTGGCGCAGGAAGAAAGAAAAAATCGCTTGACGAAAAGATTTTGGAGGGGCATTCGCCCGAAGCGATTAAGCCTGTTTCAAGTGAAGAAATGCCGCCGCCAAAAGAGTATTTAAGCTCTGTACAAAAGAGCGGAGAGAGACTATGCGCCGCCGAAATTTATTCGGAAACGTGGGCTTGGCTCAAATTACGTGGCTGTGAGAATCTGGTAGATAACCAACTTTTGGAGCAATACGCGATGTGCGTAGCGCGTTGGCGGCAATGCGAGCAAGCAATTTCATGTTTTGGCTTAAAAGGACGACACCCTACAACCGGCGGCGAGATGACTTCAGTTTACGTTAAGATGTCGCATGATTATCTGAAATTGATAGCCCAGTTGCGCTATCAAATTTATTCGGCGGTCAAAGAAAATTCGACTGTTGAAGGATTGCCGTATAACAATGATGACGAAATGGAAAATATCCTGCGAAAGGCTTGAGTTACAGTGAAAAAACTGGAGAATTATGTGCCAACAAGATTCATGGCGGCAGATTCGCATTACGATAGAGATAAAGCTGACAGAGCTGTTAAGTTTATTCAAAATCTGCGACACACAAAAGGTATTTGGGCGGGTAAAAAGTTCGAGCTCATGGATTGGCAAGAGCAGATCATTCGAGACGTATTCGGAGTTATAAAGCCAAACGGTTACAGACAATTTAATATGGCGTACATAGAAATAGGGAAGAAGAATGGTAAAAGCGAACTCGCAGCGGCAGTTGCCCTATTGCTCTGTTGCGCAGACAATGAGGAACGTGCTGAAGTTTATGGCTGTGCCTCTGACCGGCAGCAAGCGTCGATTGTTTTTGACGTTGCGGCTGATATGGTGAGAATGTGTCCTGCTTTGTCGAAAAGATGCAAAATTTTAGCGGCGTCTAAGAGAATCATTTATAAGCCGACAAACAGCTTTTATCAGGTATTATCCTCTGAGGCTTTTAGTAAACACGGCTTTAACGTTAGTGGTGTTGTTTTCGACGAACTGCACGCCCAGCCTAACAGAAAGTTATTTGATGTCATGACAAAAGGTAGCGGTGATGCGAGAACACAACCGCTTTATTTTTTGATAACAACGGCGGGCAACGATATGAATTCAATCGGTTACGAGACACATCAAACCGCGCTTGATATTTTAGAAGGCAGAAAGATTAATTCGACATTTTATCCTGTTGTATACGGCGCGGCAGAAGACGAAGATTGGTCAGACCCCGAAGTATGGAAAAAGGTAAATCCTTCGCTAGGCGTTACGATTGATATTTCAAAAGTATAATTTTTTATTTGAATATAAGAAAAGCCCCTCCGAGCCTGTCAGAGGGGAAAATTTGGATTTTGAACGTTGAATCAGACGTTGACGCCGTAATTTTTGCCGAGAGCCGCCAAACCGCCGCTCCAACCCGCGCCGATTGCGTTAAATTTCCATTCGCCGCGATTGCGATAAATTTCTCCGACGACAACCGCCGTTTCGACGGAAAAATCTTCGCCGAGGTCGTAACGAATCAATTCTTTGCCGGTAACGTCGTCGACGACGCGGATATAGGCGTTGGAAACCTGCCCGAACGTCTGTTTGCGGGCTTCGGCGTCGTAAATCGTGACGGTAAAGTCGATTTTGTCGACATTTGCGGGCACTTTTTCGAGGTCAATCTTAATTTCCTCGTCATCGCCCTCGCCCTCGCCGGTCAAGTTGTCGCCCATGTGCTCAACCGCGCCGCTTTTGTGCTTGAGGTTGTTGTAGAAGACAAAATCGTCGTCAGAATTGACTTTTCCGCTCGAATTGAGCAAAAAAGCCGCCGCGTCGAGGTCGAAATCGTGTCCGCCGTCGTATTTGTTGACGTCCCAGCCCAAACCGATTAAAAGTTTCTTCAAACTGGGATTTCCCTTCGTCAAATCGACTTTCTGACCCTTTTGCAAACTAATTGCCATAAAAATTCCTCCTAAATTGTATTAATCCTTCCGACCGACAGTCCAACGCAGACCCCAATCGAAAGCTCTATCCATTTGTTCGGAGTCGTCGAAGAATTCAACGATTTTTTCCACGCTGAAGGTTCCGCCGACATTTTCAAGCAGTGCAATCGCGCAAGTGTGCTTTTTTGAGCCGTATTCGTCCATTTTTACGATTAATTCGGGGCTTCCGGGGCAATTTACGGTAACAATGCCCTTTGCTTCCTCCCAATTCGCCGCGCCCTCGTAAATGAACGTGTAAATTAAAATTCTGCGGATTTTATCAGCGAATTTTCCGTTTACGCGGATAGTTTCGCCCGATTCGACGGAACCGGTGCGGTCATCGCCGTCCAAAGCGATATAAGG
>JAFPVP010000056.1 GCA_017412925.1 Selenomonadaceae bacterium | reverse complement strand
TGGGCTTCGGCAGTATCCGAATCAAGCCGAAACTTTTTGTCGAGGACGACGACGCTTACACGGAACTTTTCGGCGCGAACGGCTGGCACAATCCTTGCCGCGAAAAAAATCCCGCCGAATATCTCGACGCCTTCAAAGATTATTTGCGTGCTCACGATAGTTACGAGATTTGGCGATTGGTTATGGTTGAGCTGAAAAAAATTCTTGACTGGTCGTTGACTAAGCAGCCGCGTTGGAGTCAAAAGGTTGCAAGCATGCGCGGCAACGTCAAAGACGGTAAAACCATGGAGCTTGATGAGCGGTTCCGGCAACGTGAATCTTTGCAGACGATATTTGATGTGGTCAAATGTTAGGCGCAGTCGTTTACGTGTTGCGGGCGGAAAATTCAGCACCATTGCCGCTGATAAACGGTCGGCTTATGCACGCGGCGTTCTTCAAAATCCTAAACGAATATTCGCCAGCTTTGTGCTCCTTCGTCCACAACGAGCAAAATTTAAAACCGTTCACGGTATCATTTCTTGAATCGGCGGAAGATATTGCGCTTGTCGAGGAGCGTCGGCAAGTTCGTCGCGGCGAAAAATTTTTTTGGCGGGTGACGGGACTCAACAAAGAAATACTTCAAGCGGCGTTAAGTGTGTCCGTCGGCGAAAAAATTCAAGCGGGCGGTTTGATTTTGCGCGTGGAGAAAATAATTTGCGATGGTAATATCCGCATTGATTCGGGCGTCATGTCGATTGAAGATTTTATCTTCGGTGTCAAGCACGCGCCGCCCGTCAAGGAAATTTGCTTTGACTTCGTGTCGCCCGTGTCGTTCCGCATTGATGAATTTGACGCGCCCTATCCGCGTCCCGAATTAATTTTTGCATCGCTTGCCGACAAGTGGACGCAATCGGAAATGCCTGCCGCCGTCGACAAAAAAATTATTCGTGAGCTTGCCGCGCAGATTCGTCTGACGCAATGGAGCGGCGAGTGCAAAAAATTTTATTTCGGGCGCGACAGAGGGACGCTGGCTTTTTCTGGTCAATTTCTCTATGATTTAGAGGCGGTAAGTAACAACTTAAAAAAAGTTTTTTTGTTGCTTGCCAAGTTCGGAGAATTTTCCGGCGTCGGGCGATTGACGGGACAAGGATTCGGGCAAACTCGTGTTTCGTGGCGAACCATTTAAACTAAAAAAAATCCCTGCGGCGCAAACAGTCGGCGGGATTTTTTAATTGGCAGAAGTGAAATTTTTTGTTAGAATTGGCACAGATTTTCGACGTGCGTTTGAGGAGATGATTTTATTGGAGAATTTCAGCGTGGCGATAAGTTACAAAGGAAGTTTGGGTTGGGTGGAGTTCGACGAGGCGACAAAAAAAGTTCTCGTGACATTGGGCGACGAAGAAGGCAGAACACTTGCCGAAAATTTTTTGACGACGACGCACGAAATTAAAATTCCGCATGAAACTCTGTTGGACTTCACGGCGGAAGTTATCAATCCCAACGAGAGCGCGGAGAATTTAAAAATCGTTTTGACGCGGCTTTGGGAGGCGACGGGCGTGCATGTCGATTGGAGCCGCCCCGTCGAGTACGTTAAACTTCACCCGCATTATTGAGGAGGCGATTCACATGGCGACTTACAACAGCTGTCCGCGCTGCGGGCGCACGAACTTTGGCGAAATTTTCGAGTGCAAGCGGTGCAGCCTGATTTTCTGCGCGAAATGCACGGGCAAACGCTCTCTGCCTGACGGCACGCAATACGAATGTTGCCCCCGTTGCGGCGCGGAAATTGACGAAGACGAAGACACCGTGCGCGTCATTGCTAAGGAAAAAAGATAAGGAGGAATTTACATGGCAAATAAAATTTACGCTTTCCTCGGTCCGCACACGTCCGGCAAATCGACGATGGTCTCCCAGTTGCTGTCGATGGGTATTCACTATATCCCGACCGTCACGACGCGCGTTTTCGACGACCGCTACGCCTACAAGCGCAAGATTTATCAGACCGTCAAGAACGACAAGTACAAGCAGGAGAAATTTATCGTCGACAACACCTATCAAGCTCACTCCTACGGTTTGCGCAAATCCGAAGTGCTCGACGCTTACAAAAATCACAAAGTCAGCGTGGCGATTATGCACGACGTGGCGGGCATTAAGCAGTTGCAGAAATTTATCAACCAAGACCTCGTGACGATTTTTCTGATGATTGACGATGAAGTTTTCGTTGACAGAATGCTCCGCGCGGGCTGCTCGAATGACGAGATAAGATATTACGTGGAGACGGCTGATGAGACGGGCGAGTTTGAACATTGGCGCGACGTTGATTTTGTCGTTAAGAACACCTCGACGGCGCGCATTGCCCTTGAACAAATTTTGGCGATAATGGGGCTGGTTACACTCGTGCCGCAAGCCGATTTTGACAATCTCGTTAAGTAATTTTGTATCGGCATTGAAGGATAAAAATCTTTCGCGGCGAAAATTCTTTGAATAAAAAATTTCATTACGCATTGCGCATTTCGCATTACGCATTGCTTTTTGGAGGCGGATTTAATGGCGAACGATAAAGCACGGAAGGGAGTTGCTACTCTCGGCGATGCTAAGGGTATTTTGCTTGAGAGCGGCACAAACGAGTTTGAAATAGTGGAATTCAGCATAGGCGGCGTAAATTACGGGATAAACGTTGCCAAAGTTCGCGAGGTTATCCAGCGCGTGCCCGTCACGGCAATGCCCCAAGCGCACCCCTACATTGACGGGCTTTTCACACTGCGCGGCAAGGCAATTCCGCTGGTGAATCTCCCGCGCTGCCTGAACGTGACCAACGGCGACGAAGCGAAAAATATTATCGTCACGGAGATTAACAACTACGACATCGGCTTTTTGGTGGAAAATGTTTCGCGCATTCACCGCATTTCGTGGAAGGACATGGAGCCTTCGCCGGAAGTTGGCGACCAGAGCCGCGTCGTTGGTATAATTAAAATGCCCGACAGGATTGTCCTGCTCCTTGACTTTGAAACGATTATCGCGGAGATTAATCCCGAAATTAACGCGAAACTCACCACGGTTGCCGACGCGACTTCCGACGTGCGGGCAATTCGTGCTGACGCCCATGTTGTCGTTGCGGAAGATTCGCCCATGTTGCGCGATTTGCTGGTCTCGACGTTGCATGATTCGGGTTATCGTTTTGTCCGCGATTTCGGCAACGGCAAGGACGCTTGGGAATATCTGCAGGGGCTGGCGTCAAAGGACGGCGACATTTCCAGCCACTTGAGCATTGTCGTCTCCGATGTGGAAATGCCAATGATGGACGGTCACAGACTTTTGAAACTCGTGCGCCACAACGAAAGGCTCCGCAACGTGCCCTTTGTCCTGTTCTCGTCTTTAATCAACGAAGAAATGCGCATAAAGGGCGAGGAGCTCGGCGCGAGTGCTCAAATTTCCAAGCCCGAAATCGGTCAGCTCATCGACTTGCTTGACAAATTTATTTTCGGCAGGAAGCCCAACGCTTGA
>JAFPVP010000055.1 GCA_017412925.1 Selenomonadaceae bacterium | reverse complement strand
TTTTACGTTGAGCCAACTGAATTTTTTCTCGGCGTCGCGATAGAGCAGCGGAGGATTGTGCCCGCCGTTGACATAAATTAATTTGCCCGTTTCCAAATCCAACATTGCCAGGAAAACCGTTATAAACATCATCTCGTCGTTGTCTTGACAAAGTTGCTGATTGGCTAAAGTCATGACGGAGGCGAGGTCGTCGGGCGTTTTCATCATCGACGCCAAATTTTTAAGGATAGTTTTGCCCTTCATCATAAACAGCGCGGCGGGCACGCTCTTTCCTGACACGTCCGCGATTGAAATTACCAAATGTTTTTCGTCCACGAGGTAAAAGTCGTAAAAATCGCCGCCAACTGCTTTTGCCGCGTTCATTGTCGCGTATATCTCGAAATCGTCGCGATTAAAATCAAAATCATGCGGCAAAGTGCTCAGCTGAATTTTCGTCGCAACGTTTAGCTCGGTTGAAATGCGTTCCTTCTCGGCAGTTTCCTTTTTTAGGTTAGCCATGTAAGTTTTTAGTTCGTCAGTCATGGCATTGAAGGAAAAAGCCAAGTGCTCAATCTCGTCGCCCGTTTGAATGTCCAATTTCTTATCCAAATTGCCGCTCGCAATTTCCCGAACGCCTTCGGAGAGCTTTTGTATCGGCTGAACAAACGATTTGGAAAATTTTTCGCTTAAAGATAAGACTAAAGCCGTCAACAAAACGACAGCCAGCAACGCAACCGGAAATAATTCCTTGAATAAAGTTTCCGCCTTAGCAACGAACTCATCGGTCTTTTTTTCGATTGACATTCCGAGATTTTCCGCCGGCGCAATGACTTCGACGACTTTTATAACCGCGCCGAAACTCCACGGGACATTTTCAAGCGGCGCGTATGCCAAATAATATTCCTCGCCGTCTACAATCACTGGCATTAAGCCTCTTTCGCCGCGAACCATCTTTTCTGCTGCTTCCGCTAAACTTTTCTCCGAACTCTGCCGCAAATCGGGGAATCCCTCTTGAACCGATAAAATTCCGTCGCCTTTTGGCGAAATTATCACTTGCCCGTTGCGATTCAACAGAAATCCAAAACCCGTCTTGTTGATTTTGGTCTGTAAAACAAATTTTGCAACCCGTTCTGCAACGAATCCAAAGCCCGTCACGCCTATAAATTCCCCGTCAACTATTATCGGCGCGGAACAAGCTACAAATGGCACCGGCTCGGAAGAATTCGCGTTTATAACGGCGTCGGTGAACGTTGTAGCTCGTTTCTCCTTTGCATTTTTGTACCAAGCCCGCTCAAAGAAATTAAATCGCCTGTATGGCTCCGGATTTTCAAAATAATGCACGCGCATATCGCTTTCGTTTGTATCAAAGACAATGTCGAACCCGTCCTCGTACGCCGTGTACATTGAACAATCCACGCCGTAGCAAAGAACCATACTTTTGAGCACTTCTTGAATATTTGCCGCCAAGCCGATTCGGTCGCGCAGATTCTCCAAATTTCCCTCTGCTGACGGCGCAACCGCCAATGAAACTGCCCAGCCCGCCTCTATGTTCGACGAAAATTTTAATTCTTGCGGCGGATAAATTTGCGGATTCGACATGATATACTCCGCCATTCGCGATACTGTTTCCACATCTATCGCCATGCGCTGAAAAACGCTGTCTATAATTTTTACCCGCTCGTCAACGACTTGCTGCAGATGATCTTTCTCGCGTTCCGACACGATTTCTGTCACGGACTCTTTTGTCGAAACGCCAAGCTGTTTGCCCATCGATTCCATTTCCGTTTTGGTCGTGAACATTCCATAATTTGCCAATGCGCCCGACAACAGCAACGTCGTTATACTTAGAATAAAGAAAAGTTTTCTTATTCTTTTGCGGATACTCGTTTGCTTAGTTTGCATTTCCAATTCTCCTTAAAAAGGCTTTCGGCATAATTTTAACAAATCAGTTCAATTATTCAATAGCCGCCTTTTGAAAAGTTTATTTCTTTGTCATTGATAGCATAGCCAATTTGTTTTATAATCCCTAAAAAATTTTAAGGGAATTGGAGGAGTTTTTATTGAAAATCGCAGTTATCGGAGGAACTTTGATTGATTTGGTCTCTTACGTCGATAAAATGCCCGAATATGGCTCGACGACAAGGGCAAATAATTTTCACGTCGCTTGCGGCGGCAAGGGTGCTAATCAAGCTGTGGCAGCGAGCAGACTCGGTGCCGATATTTTGATGATTTCTGCGGTCGGCAATGATATTTTCGGCGAAATGGCTCGTGAAAATTTTATTCGCAACAATATCGATACAAAATACATCGCCACGGCTCAAAATATTTCAAGCGGCGTCGCTGTGATTATAATTGATGACAGCGGACAATATAACAGCGTATTTTATCCCGGCACAACCACTGCTTTGACGCCCGAAAAGTTTTTAAATGCCGCTGACGATCTTAAAAAGTGCTCAATGCTTGTAATTCAACTCGAAATTCCTTTGGAAACGGTTTACACTGCAATTAATTTTGCCGTAGAAAATAAAATTCCCGTAATGTTGAATCCTTCGCCGATAAATGAAAATTTTTCTGCTGATATGGCTTGTAAATGCAATTTTGTCGTCGTGAACGAAATTGAATTGGAAGTTTTAACGAAAATGCCCGCCGATACCAAAGAAAATATTTGGGCGGCGGGCAAATATCTTTTGTCGCACGGATTAAAAAATCTTATCGTTACTTGCGGCGCGGACGGTTCAATTTTCATGGCGGAGAACGTTTTAGAATTCGTCCCGACGTTAAAAGTTGCCGCGATTGACAGCACCGGAGCCGGCGACGCTTTTCTCGGCTGTCTAGTCGAAACTTATTCAAGGACAAAAAATATCCTCGAATCAATAAAACGAGCTTCAAAATATGCCGCTTTAAGTGTGACACGTAAGGGAACGCAGGATTCATATTTGACAAAAGCTGAATTTGAAAGCTTTAACGAGGAATTTTAAATGGCAGTTGTGATAAATTTAGCCGCCTTAATTGTATTTTTGGCTATTGCAGTGCTATTTTCGCACGACAGGCAGGCAATTAATAAAAAAACCGTCGCAAAACTCCTCGCTCTGAATATTTTCGTCGGTTGGTTCCTAACTTCGTTCCAAATCGGTCGAGAAATGATTGTCGCGGTGGCAAATGCGTTTACAGCCGTCGTGAGTATCGCTTATGAGGGCGTGGCGTTCGCATTGCCGAATTGGGTCAACGTGCCGCAGATGAATTTCGTGACCGCCGCGCTTTTGCCGCTGTTAATGATCGTTCCGCTGTTCGACATCTTAAATTACGTCGGGATAATGCCATTCGTGATAAAATGGGTTGGGTGCGGCTTGAGTTTTGTGACGGGCGCGCCGAAATTTGAATCATTTTTTGCGGTGGAAATGGTCGTACTCGGAAATCCGGACGTTCAAGCGGTTTCGGCTACGCAACTGCAAAAAATTTCAATTAAACGTTGCCTGACGATAGCGATAATGTCGATGAGTTGCGTTTCGGCGGCGATTATTGGCAGTTATATTCAAATGATGCCCGCAGAATTCGTTTTGACGGCAATTCCTTTAAACGTCATCAACGCGCTGATGATTGCGCACATTTTATATCCCGTCGACGTTTCGCCAGAAGAGGATAACGCTGTTTTCAGCACGCCGGCAGACAAAAAAAAGCTCCCGTTCTTTAATTTCCTAGGCAATTCGATTCTCGGCGCGGGAAAATTAGTTTTTATCGTGACGTGCATGGTTATCGCGTTCGTTTCGCTGGCAAAATTGATAAATACGGGGCTCGCGCTGATAAATCCGGCAATCAGTCTCGAAGCGGCGTTGGGGCTGATTATGTTCCCGTTCGCGTGGCTTTTGGTTCCGGAAACCGCCGAAGCTTTTCAGCTGGCGCAATTCATGGGCACGAAACTTGTTACAAATGAATTCGTCGTAATGTTGCAAGCTCAACCGCTAATGGAAAATTTTAGCCGCCATATGCAATGCGTTTTGACGGTTTTCGTCACGAGTTTTGCGAATTTGGGCACGGTCGGAATTTTACTTGGAACTTTCAGCGGCATCGTCGACAAAAATAAAAATGAATTAATTTCGCAGAACGTTAAATTCATGATTGCTTCTGGAATACTCGTTTCGTTGATGAGCGCGGGCATTGCCGGACTTTTCACCCGCTAATTTTTTCCAGGACGTTCTTGCCCTTGGAAAGATTTTTTATCGTGGCGCAAAGTCAAAAGAGATAATCTTGCTACAAGCCATGGGTCTGCCTGTTTGGTCAAGTGCAGGTCGGAAAGTCCATTGCATAGCCGCCTTGCGAGCAATCTCGTCGACGAATAATCTGCCCGAAGATTGAACGATTTCGGTATTCTTAACTTTGCCGTCCTTGCCGATAGTCACGGCGATTAAAATTTGACCGCGAAAACCAAGCCCGCTACCTTCTTCCGGATAAACTTCCTTGACGACCATAGGCGGTCTACCCATGAATTGTTTATTTTCGGGGGGCGCGACAGCTTCCTTTTCCGAATTCGTTTCGGATTCTTTTTTTATTTCCAGTTCAGGCTTGACGACTTGCGGCGGCGACTGTGATTTGGGCGGTTCAATCGGCTTAATTTCGATCGGCGGCGGCTCTGCAATTATCGGTTCAGGAATCGTCAAATCAGGAATGAACAGATCTTGCGCGTTGAAAATCGGTAAAGTTTCTTCTTCCGCAGAAATTCCCTCCGCCTCAAGGGGGACAGCGTCGGGCGGCAATAAATCCACGTCAACCCACTCGAACTGCGCGACGTTTGCAACTTTTTGTTCGGGCAGGAAGTGAGGCAGGACATATGAAACGCCCGCCGCCGCCAGAAAGTGAACCGCTACCGACGCTAAAATTGTTGCCCGCCAGCGAGTTGAATAGCCGCTCATTTTTTCATCTCCGTAGCGATTGATACGCGCGAAGCTCCCGATTTTTTCAGCAGGTCGAGCACAGCAACGACGCTTTCATAACGTGCAGATTTATCGCCGCGCAACACAAAAATTGTATTTTTATCTTGGTCAAGTGTCACGCGAATTTTTTCGGCGAGCTGTTGATTAGGCACGCTATCTTTATCAAAGAGCACATCGCCGCTTTCAAGGACAGTTATCGGGACGATGTTCGGGCGCGTCTCCTGCTTGGCGGTCGAAGATTGCGGCAAGCTAACGGGCAGAGTATTTGTTTGCACCATGTAAATTGTACTAATCATAAAAAATACCAGCAGGAAAAGCATTATGTCGATCATTGGAATTATCATGACAAGCGGTTCTTTTTTTTCGCGAAAGTCACGGCGTCTCATGTTGTCCTCCCAAATTTGCAAGCACAATGTTGACGGTTTTATCTAGCGTGGTTAAATTTTCGTCGAGCCTCTGCGCAAAGTAAGTATGAACAATCAGCGCGAAAATCGACACGCAAAGCCCGGTTGCCGTCGCAATCAAAGCTTCACCGATGCCGCCGGTTATCGCCAGCGGTTGCCCCGCTTGTATGCTGAAAATGTTAAACGATTCAATCATGCCGCTGATTGTTCCGAGCAAACCTAAAAGCGGCGCGAGCGTCACAATCATCGACAGATAATTTAGACGGGCGCGAAGTCTCATTGCCTCTTCGTCATAGGCGGTATTCAATGCAAGTTCAATGTTCTCGCCCGCAACCGCAGCCTTAACGCCCGCCGCCGCAACCAGCCCCACGCAAGATTCTTCCCGATTGCAAAAACCTAAAACCTCGCCCGCCTGCTGAATTTTGAGCCGTTCTTTAAGCGCGAATAAAAAAGTTTCGCTTTCATGTGCGGCGTAGCTGTAAAATCTGAAACGCTCAATGCCAATAGCAGCGACCGCTATCGAGCAGATTAAAAGCAAATACATAACCGAGCCGCCCTTAGTGAAAAGTTCAATCACTTCCAAAATAAAATCTCTCCCGTCAAATTCAAATTTAGCGCGATTATAACAGAAAACCGCTTCGGGACAATATAGTTGTGTAAAAAAATATTCCGATGAAATACTTTGCCAGAAGTTTTAAGGAGCAATGTTTACCATTTGTTGAATATTTTTTGGTTAAAACCATTGCCACTTACAACTCAATGTTATAAAATTGCCGCGACGTTTCAAGCGTTGCGGTTTATTTTTTGGAATGGGGTGGACAATTTGGGACTGACGATGATCATTTTAAGTTTGGTGTTGCTGATATTTTTTGCGTATCGCGGCTACTCAATAATTTTTATCGCGCCGCTGTTCGCAGTCGTGGCGAGTATCGGGAGCGGACATGACCCAATGCCGGTCTTCAGCGAAATTTACATGACAAAGGCGGCGGAGTACGTCAAAACTTATTATCCCGTGTTTTTATTGGGCGCGATTTTCGCCAAAATCATGGAGGAAGGCGGGCTGGCGGCGTCGGTCGCAAATAAAATCGTTCAGACACTCGGCAAGGAAAAAGCAATTTTGGCAATTCTAATCGGCTGCGGCGTCCTCACTTACGGCGGCTTGAGCGTCTTTGTCGTGGCGTTCGTCATGTATCCTTTCGCAGCGATTTTATTCAAGCAAGCCAATTATCCCAAAAAACTTTTGCCCGGCTTGCTATGGATGGGAATTTTTACTTACAGCATGGTCGCAATCCCCGGCACGCCGCAAATCCAAAACATAATCCCGACGGCTTATTTCGGCACGACGACTTGGGCGGGCATCGGACTTGGACTTATCGGCGCAGTTCTTTATTTCGCCATGGCTTGGGGCTGGGTTAATTATCGCGCTAAAAAACTTCAAGCGGCGGGCGAAGGTTACGGCACCAATTTGCAAAACGAGCCTGAAGTCTCCAAAGAAGAACTGCCCGACTGGAAACTCTCATCTATTCCGCTCGTCATGGTTATTGTTTTGAACTTATTTATCAGCAATCCGTTTAATTGGAGTTGGGCTTATCATTGGGATCAGAGCAGTCTCGACAGTTTGGCAGGTCTGAACTTGAGCTTGTTGGCGGGCGGCGTCGGCAAAGTTCAAGCCATTTGGTCGATTAATGCCGCGTTGATTCTAAGTTGTATTGCGGCGGCTCTTATCGGCAGAAAATGTTTGGCGTCGAAAGGCGGCGTCGTTCACCCGATTAACACCGGCGCGGTCGGCTCCATGGCAGCAATTTTGAACGTCGCCTCGTGCTACGCTTTCGGTTGCGTGGTCGCGGCTGTTCCTGCCTTCGAGATGATTAAAGAAGCCCTGCTTGGAATTTCTATCGGCGACGGTCCCTTAGGTTCGGCGGTTATCACGACGCTAATCATGTGCGGAATCACCGGTTCGGCGTCGGGCGGCGAAACAATCGCGTTGGGCATGCTCGGCGAACAGTGGCTGACTATGGCTAATCAAATCGGCATGAATCCCGAAGTTTTGCACAGAATCGTTGCGCTCGCCTCCGAGTGTATCGACACCCCGCCCCATTCGGGCGCGCTGATAACGCTAATGGCGGTCTGCGGACTTTCTCACAAGGAATCTTATTACGATGTTTTTGTCTTGACGCTCTTGAAAACTTCCGTCGCGTTCATCTGCCTAGCGATTTTCGCCGTGACCGGTATCGTATAAATTTCGTATAAAGAAACTGTCCCTATGCAAAAAAACTCCCGCCACGAATGACGGGAATTTTTTTTCTTGTGGAGGTAAGCTGAGAAAATTATTTGCTGAGAAGTTCGCGCTTAATGCGGTCGAGAGCTTCAGGAGCCTGCTTGTCCATTTTTTCGGGGAAGCCGAAGTAGCTAACGCAGATGATGTTGTCGCCGCCGACTTTGGGAGCGTCGGGTTTGAGCTGTTTATTGGCAAAATCCATTTCGCGGAGCGTCTCAAAAATGCCGTCGAAATCAACTTCGCCCTCGCCCATGGCGGTGTGTTGGTGAATCGTGTAATCGGCTTTGCCGCGCCCGTTGAGCCAAGGCGGATTGACGATATAGCGGCAGTCGATAGTTTGATTCCATGTGTCAGCCAAAAGGACGTGGGTCAATTCGTCGCCTGCATATTTGAGCATGTGGCGGACGTCGCCCTTGCCCTGGTCGTAGAAGAAGCCATGACTCGCGCTGTAAACGTAGCCGAGATTTTTTGAGCGGAAAGATTTGACAATGTCGCAAGTCTCGTCGTTGAGTTCGCAGAAGTCGTAAGGGTGCGATTGAATTTCCACGCGCAGACCTTCGCGCTCGATTATCGGAAGAAGCTCTTCCATGGAGCGGAAAAACATACCGTTGCAAATTTCCTGCTGATTGGGGTCGCCGCTGAATTCGGTATTGATGACGGGCACGCCCATGTTGACGGCGATTTCAATAATCTTTTTCCAGTTGGCGACGGCATGTTGACGCTGCTCCTCGGTCGGACCAGACCAACGATAGACCACGATGAACGACGAAATTTCGACGCCGGTTTCCTTGAGAGCCTTGCGATATTCCGCCTCGCACTCCTTGGAGAAAAGCGGGTGCTTGTAAAACGGATTAATGCGCGGGTGCGGGGACTGTTCAATATATTTGTATCCCCAATCGGCAACCTTGTGGACGTAATCGTTGATGCTCATCTGTTTGGCGAGCACGTCAACATCAAAAGCAATCTTCATTTCAAGCCCTCCTTTGATTAATTCCTGTTTTTGTAAACTATCACATAAGAAAAACCTTGTCAATAGTTTGCAATAAAATTTGCGGCTTTGGAAAAGAACTAAGCAGGATTTTACAGTTTTGAGTAAAAATATCACCACAGCAGAGGAGGTGTTGATATGGCGGTTGTCTACTACAACAGCGAACATTTTGAGGAAAATCCGCTTGGCGAGCCGAACGTCAAATTGCTGTATGTTTGTCAAGCCGACGTTGAGGACGCGATTATCCCGACGGCAATGCACGCCCACGAAGAGCATTTGGAGTTGCAATACATAAGCGGCGGCAGGGCGCATATCCGAATCGACGGGAAAGCCTACGACGTGCAAGAAGGCGACGTAATTGTCTACAATGCCGGCGTTATCCATGACGAGCGCGCCGACCCTGATTGCGGTATGAGCTTCTACAACTGCGGCTTAAAAAATTTTCAATCGGCGTGCTTGCCGAAGAATCATCTGTTGCCGCAAGGGATTAAGCCGGTCTTGCACAGCGATGCCATGGCGGATACCGTTCGCGCGATATTCCACGAGCTTTACGAACAAATATCGCAGAAAAAATTTCGCGCCGCCGCCGTCTGTCATCACCTGATTTGTGCACTTTTGATAATCTTGGAAAATCAGTTGCCGCACGAGAATTTAGCCAGCTGGAAATTCGACGCCCCTTTCCAACGTTGCAAAGACTTTATCGATAAAAATTTCACGGAAAATATTTCAGTCGAGGACATGAGCAAAATCGCGCACATGAGCGTTTCGGGATTTTCGCACTACTTCAAAAAAGTTTTCGGGCTTTCGCCAGTGCAATATATTATCCGCCTCAAAATTGGCGCGAGTCAGAAATTGCTGATTGGCACGGACAAGAACATAACCGAAATAAGTATGGAGCTGGGCTATGACAACGTGACACATTTTAACAATCAGTTTAAAAAATACGTCGGGACGTCGCCGCAAAATTATCGTCGGCTGTGGGTAGGTAATGAGCAATTTAAGCACTTGAATCATCTTTGTAGCTCAATGAATTAACAATCGTCTTTGTGTAGGCTCCGATAAATTTCGGCGCGTTTGAAGCGTGTTCCGCCAAAATTTTTATAATCGCTGAACCGATAATCGCTCCGTCCGATAAATTCGCCATTTTTCTTGCCTGTTCGGGCGTGGAAATGCCAAAACCAATCGCGCAAGGAATTTTAGTATTCTCACGGACAATTTTTATAATCGGCGCGAGGTCGGTGACGATTTTACTGCGCGTGCCGGTCACGCCCAAACTTGACACGATATATAAAAATCCTTCGGCTTCGCGAGCAATCATGGCGATTCGATTTTCGGAAGTCGGAGCAATCATGCTTATCAAATCCACGCCGTATTTCCTGCACAGCGGCAAAAATTCTCCGCGCTCTTCAAAGGGCAAATCGGGAATGATAAGCCCGTCAATTTCGATAGCCGCGCAGGTCGAAATAAATCTCTCCGCGCCGTAGCCGAAAACGACGTTGGCATAAGTCATAAAAACCAGCGGAATTTTCACATCGCGCCGCAAATCGCGAACAAAATCAAAAACTTTATCAGTCGTCGTGCCGCCGCGCAGAGCTCGCAAATTTGCATTCTGAATCACGACGCCTTCAGCCGTCGGGTCAGAAAAAGGTATGCCCAATTCAATCAGCGACGCGCCATTTTTAACCATCTCGCGAACACACGCGGCAGTTGTCGCCAAATCGGGGTCGCCGCACGTGATGAACGGAATAAAAGCCTTGCCGCCCGCGAAGGCATTTTTTATTTTACTCATCAATATTTACTCCTCTGTACTTGGCAACCGACGCGCAATCTTTATCGCCGCGCCCCGAAATTGTTATGACGATAATTTTTTCCTTGGGCATGTGCGGGGCGATTTTTTGAGCGTAGGCGACGGCGTGAGCGGATTCAATCGCGGGAATAATTCCCTCCGTGCGCGAAAGATATTCAAACGCCTCGACGGCTTCGGCGTCGGTTATCGGCACGTATTCGGCGCGACCGGTGTCGTGCAGGTAAGCATGTTCGGGACCAATGCCAGGATAATCAAGCCCCGCAGAAATCGAATAAACCGGAGCAATGCCGCCGAATTCGTCCTGACAAAAATAACTTTTCATGCCGTGGAAAATTCCCTTCCTGCCCGTAGCAATCGTCGCCGCCGTCTCGAACGTGTCAACGCCTCTGCCAGCCGCCTCGCAACCAATCAGCTTGACTTGCTTGTCGTCGATGAAGTGCCAAAAACTGCCGATTGCATTTGAGCCGCCGCCCACGCACGCAATCACAACGTCGGGCAATTTTCCTTCGCGCTTCAACATCTGCGATTTAATTTCTTTGGAGATTACAGCTTGGAAATCGCGGACAATCGTCGGGAAAGGGTGCGGACCCATGACCGAGCCTAAACAATAATGCGTATCGGAAATGCGGCGCGTCCACTCCCTGAAAGTTTCTGACACGGCGTCTTTTAACGTGGCTGTGCCGGTCTTCACAGCGACAACTTCCGCGCCCAAAAGTTTCATGCGGTAGACGTTCAAAGCCTGGCGGATTGTGTCCTCCTCGCCCATGAAAATTACGCATTCCATGTTCATCAGAGCGGCGGCAGTCGCAGTTGCCACGCCGTGCTGACCTGCGCCCGTCTCGGCAATTAAGCGCGTCTTGCCCATTTTTTTTGCCAGCAACGCTTGACCGAGCACGTTGTTAATTTTGTGTGCGCCCGTGTGATTCAAATCCTCGCGCTTGAGATAAATTTTCGCGCCGCCCAAATCGTTCGTCATTCGTTCGGCGAAGTAAAGCCGCGACGGTCTGCCCGCGTACTCGTTAAAAAGTTTTTCAAGTTCGGCGTTGAAGGCTGAATCATTTTTATATTTCTCGTAAGCCGCCTCCAACTCGATAACGGCGTTCATCAAAGTTTCGGGAATGTATTGTCCGCCGTAAATGCCAAAACGCCCTTTTGAATTCGTCATAAAATTGCACCTCTCGCCGCCGTCACGAATTTGCGCATCTTGGCGGCGTCCTTCCTTCCGTTCGTTTCAATTCCGGAGCTCACGTCAACCGCGAACGGCTGCAAAAATTTTATCGCGGCGGAAACATTTTCTGGAGTGAGACCGCCCGCTAAAAAATACGGTCGGCTGAAATTTTTTATCAAGCTCCAATCGAAAATTTTCCCGTCGCCCGCGCCCGCGTCAATCAAAGGCAATGCGTAAGGCGTAATGCGCAATGCGCAATTAAATCGATAAGCTTTGATTATTAGTTTGTCAGTGAGCGTGCGCAAATTTTTTATATAGTCGTCGTCCTCGTTGCCGTGCAGTTGAATCGCGTCGATAATATTTTGATTCGCCAGCGTCGCGACCTTTCCAATTTCCGCGTCGACGAACACACCGACGGCAGAAATTTCCTTGCGCAAAAATTTTTTCAGCTCGGCGGCTTTTTCGGGCGAAATATATCGACGACTTTTTTCCGCGAACACAAAGCCGATAAATTCGGGGCAAAGTTCGTTGGCAGCGTTAATATCTTCAACGCGGCTCAGCCCACACAATTTAATTTTCGTCATGTCGCCGCCCTCAACTTTTGCAACGCGGCTTTTTTATCGGCGGCTCTCATCAGCGTTTCCCCGATTAAAACCGCGTCCGCGCCGATTTTTTTTAGCGTCGCTACGTCCGCAGAATTTTTTACTCCACTCTCCGCAACGTAAATTTTTTCCGGCGGAATCAGTTCGCGCAGTCGTGCGGCATTGGAGAAATCGACCGAGAAATTTTTTAAGTTACGATTGTTCACGCCGATAATTTGCGCGCCCGCTGAAATTGCCGCTTGAATTTCTTGCGCGTCGTGAGTTTCGACCAGCGCGTCAAGTTTCAAGTCCGCGCAGATCGCCAAAAATTTTTCGAGCGTCGCCGTGTCCAAAATCGCGCAAATCAATAACACTGCGTCCGCGCCCAAAACTTTCGCCTGATAAATTTGGTACTCGTCGACCGTGAAATCTTTTCGCAACATCGGCAAGGAAATTTCTGCGCGAACTTCACGAAAAATCTTATCTGAACCCAAAAAATATTTCGGCTCGGTCAAGCAAGAAACGCAATCCGCGCCCGCCGCTTCGTATTCCCGCGCAATTTCGACGTATGGAAAATTTTCAGCGATAATTCCCTTCGACGGCGAGGCTTTTTTTATTTCGCAGATGAACGACAGCTTCGGACGTCTCAGCGCGGCAAGAAATTTTTCACCGCTGGCGAGCTTTGAACTTTGAGCCTTAAGCTCGTCGAGTGAAATTTTTTCCTTGTCCGCCGCGACACGTTCACGCGCAACTTTTGCAATTTCCTCCAAAATATTCATCGGTTGCTGACCTCAACGAATTTTTTCAAGGTGTTTATCGCCGCGCCGTTGTCAATCAAACTTTGCGCAAGTTTAATTCCGTCAGCAAGCGTGGAAACTTTATCGGCAATGTAAAGCGACGCGCCCGCATTCAACAAGACCGCATCGCGTTTGGGAGTCACGTCGAAGCCCGATAAAATTTCGCGAGTGATTTGCGCGTTCTCGGCAGGTTCGCCGCCTCTAAGCTCCGATTTGTCACAAAAATTCATGCCGAAATCTTCGGGCGAAATCGTGTAATGACGATACCAACCATCTTTGAATTCGCAAATTAAAGTTTTCGCGCTCATGGAAATTTCGTCCAGCTTATCCAGACCGTAAACAACCATGCCGCGTTTCAAGCCCAAATCAATTAAAACTTTCGTCAGCGGCTCAACGAGATATTCATCATAGACGCCGAGCAGTTGACGTTTGGGGTGCGCAGGATTCGTCAGCGGACCGAGAATGTTAAAGACCGTGCGGAAGCCAAGCTCCTTGCGAATTGCTCCGACGTATTTCATCGACGTGTGATATTTTTGCGCAAAGAAAAAACAAATCCCGACTTCGTCCAAAAGCTCAAGACATTTTTCGGGACTTTGATTTATATTCACGCCCAAAGCCTCAAGACAATCAGCCGTGCCGCATTTGGAAGAAGCAGCGCGGTTGCCGTGTTTAGCGACCTTGACGCCACCGGCGGCGGCAACGAGTGCGGCAGTCGTCGAAATGTTAAAACTTTGGGCATTATCGCCGCCCGTGCCGACAATCTCGAAAATATCTTCGTCCGTCTCGACTTTCAAGGCGTGTGCTCTCATTGCGGCGGCGCAACCGGAAATTTCATCAGCGGTTTCAGCTTTGGCACTTTTTGTCGACAGCGCGGCAAGAAATGCGGCGTTCTGCGTGGCGGAAGTTTGCCCGCTCATTATCTCGTTCATCGCGTCGAACGCCTCTTGGTAGCTCAAATCCTCCTTGTTCACGATTTTAATAATTGCTTCTTTAATCATTGGTACTGCTCCTTACAACTCTAAAAAATTCTTCAAAATAATTTTTCCTTGCGGCGTCAAAATACTTTCTGGGTGAAATTGTACGCCGAAAATTTTATTCTGCGCGTGTTGCACCGCCATAATCTCGTTGTCGACGGTTCGCGCCGTGACTTTTAAACAGGGCGGCAAAGTTTTTTCGTCAGCCGCCAGCGAGTGATAGCGACCAACCAAAAATTTTTTCGGGCAAGTTTTGAACAGCGGCGAATCGTTATCGCAAAATATTTCGGATTGCTTGCCGTGCATAAGTTTTTTTGCGTAAGTTATCGTTGCGCCGAACGCCGCGCAGATTGCTTGATGACCTAAGCACACGCCCAGAATCGGAATATTTTTTCCGAGCGTGCCGACTAAATTTACGATGACGCCGGCGTTTTCAGGTCTGCCCGGTCCAGGCGACAGAATTATTTTTTCGGGCTTAAGCTTGCCAATTTCCTCCACCGTCAGCGCGTCGTTGCGAATAACTTTAATGTTCGGATTTATTTCGCCGACGAGCTGATAAAGATTATAAGCAAAGCTGTCGTAGTTATCAATCAGCAAAATCATTCAGTCCAACTCCTCAGCGGTCTTCAAAGCCTCAAGGCAAGCGCGCGCCTTGTTCATGCACTCATCAAATTCTTTTTCGGCGACGGAATCGGCGACAATGCCCGCGCCCGACCGCACAAAAATTTTCCCGTTCTTCTTGTAGATGATTCGGATTGCAATGCAGGTGTCCATGTTGCCCGCGAAGTCAATGTAGCCAATCGCCCCGCCGTAAATGCCGCGCTTATTTTTCTCCAGCTCGCCGATAAGTTGACAGGCGCGAATTTTCGGAGCACCCGACAAAGTGCCCGCAGGCAGAACCGCCTCGATTGCAGACAGCGCGTCAAAATTTTCCCGAATCTCGCCGCGAACGACCGAGCCAATGTGCATGACGTGCGAATATCTTTCTATGCTGTGGAGTTTTTCGACTTGAACGCTCCCGAATTTGGAAATTTTGCCCAAGTCGTTTCTGCCCAAATCGACGAGCATGTTGTGTTCGGCGAGTTCTTTTTCGTCGGCGAGCAATTCTTTTTCAAGCCGCAAATCTTCCGCAGAATTTTTTCCGCGCGGACGAGTGCCAGCAAGCGGGAACGTGTGCAAAATTCCGTTCTCCAGCTTAACCAAAGTTTCGGGACTCGCGCCGGCGACTTCCATATCCGTGCCCGAAAAATAAAACATGTACGGCGACGGGTTTGTTGTGCGCAGGACGCGGTAAGCATTTAGCAAACTGCCCTCAAATTTTGCTGCCAGCCGATTCGACAGTACGACTTGGAAAATATCGCCCTCGCGAATGTAATTCTTTGCCCGTTCGACCATCGCGCAATAAGTTTCGCGTTCAAACAGCGGCTCAATTTCGCCCAAAAGTTTCGCGGGCGGCGAAATTTTTTTTGCGCCGTGCTGAATCAAATTTTTCATGCGCTCCAGTTCGGTGACGCCCCGATTGTAATTTTGCTCAAGATTTTCTGCGGCGACGTTCACAATCAAAATAATTTTCTGCCTGAAGTTATCGAAGGCGATAACCTTGTCGAACAACATCAAGTCGGCGTCCTTGAAATTTTCCTCGTCGTCGAGCTTCATTTTGATTTTCGGCTCAGAGTAGCCCAAATAATCGTAAGCAAAATAGCCGACAAGTCCGCCCGTGAACGTCGGCATGTCGGCGAGGTGCGGGCTCTTGTAGCCGTCCAAAATTCTGCGGATGTGTTCGGAGGGATTGTCCGTGGAAAATTCTTTCCCGTCGACGGTCATCTTGCCGCCCGTGCACGTCACGCAAATTTTCGGCTCGAAGCCCAAAAAAGTATAGCGTCCCCAATTCTCTTTTTCCGCAACCGACTCCAGCAAGTAGCAATGCGCGGAAACATTTTTGAGGACACGCAGAACTTCAATCGGCGTGCAGAAGTCGGAAAGCAGTTCGCAACTTATCGGAACGACTTTGAATTCGCCCGCCGAAACAATTTTCTTGACCTCTTCCAAGGTCGGCGTAATCTTCATGACTCGACCTCCTTTTAACTAGCCGGAAAACGAATCTATCGTACTTCCTTGAAGATTTCTAGCGCACTATACAGAAATTGTCTCCTCATGTCAATGCACTAACTTCGACCAAGTACGCGAGCGTGGGGCGACCTACGTTGCACAACGTAAATTGCGGCGACTCACGCGGTGCTGGTAAGGCATTGGTGCCAGTGTAACGTCGGTGCCAGCGTCTGTGTTTCCCGAATTGCGTTAACGCGCTGACATACCCTCGGTTAGAGTGCCGCAGATAAACGTCCATTCCAAGTTTGCCCTTTCGGTGCCCTGCCGAACAAATCCGTAGCTAGCCTAAGAACCGTTACCGTTCTCTTGAAGCGTGCGGCGAACGTTTCATCAGTCAGCGGCGGTGACGGTGGCGGCTAACCTTTTGGCAGAGCTTTCGCTGAATTTCCGTAGCAAACGGTTCGTGCAACCTAGCGGTGCCAGTGCAAATCTTCTTGGGTAACATTTGGTTACTTGAGTTTTTCGATTTTCGATTGGTGCTCTTGGTGTCGTTCGTCATTTCCAAGTTACCCAACATTTCATCTAGCGAATGATTTCGTTTTTGCGTTCAATTTCGAGTTAGCGATTTCGTGAAAAGCAAATGAAACTAATCGTCAACCTAAAAAAAAATGCAGTGTGGTTGCGCCCCTCAGCGTTCGACGTCGGGCGAGTGCCGCGGTCTTCGCTACGCTATGAACCTTGCACTCTGCCTCGTCGTCGACGGCGATTTTTTTCGCTACGCTCAAAATCGTTCACTTCGCTTTGCTACGTTCACTAATCGCCTACGCTGAGCCCCGCGCCCCACCCATACGGTAGTGTGGATTTTTTAATTTTTTCCTTCTTTTCCATCGACAACATTTTTCGGGCGTTGGCTGGCTGGGGCGGTGCCGGTTTTCGGCGTTGGTTTTGCCGAGTTGCACGAGTTTCACCGAAGTCAAGGTCGGCGTAGCCGTCGCGTAGCGATTTAACCTTGACTTGACGGGGAAATCTCGTGCTACACCATGCGCCGCCGAAAACCGACACACCATCCTGTTGCCGCGATTGAGTTTTTCCTTTTTTTTTTTTTCCCCGCGCTTGAGCTTCCGACGCGATTGAGTTTTTTTTTTTTTTTTTTTTTCGCCGCGTTTCCACTCTCGACGCGTCACGTCCACTTGCTCCGCAACCATTCGCCGCGTTCCGTGCGGGTCACGCAGATCAAGAGGGTAAACAGCATGCACTTTTGCACTTTGACCTAGTAAAGCCTATTTAGACAAAATGTCAGAATGTCCAGTACAGTGGACGTATATGTCCAGTACAGTTGACATATCAAAATTTTATGCATATAAGTATAACATATGATTTTTACGTTATAAGTATTGACAAATTATAAATGTTGTTGTAAATTTGCAGTCAATTTAAGACAACTTGTCGCTGAAATGAACTAATGACTGTCTGAAACGAAAAACACTCGTCTACGAGCTCACTCAACACCACGCCAAGGAGGAACGAAAAATGATGCCTGAACTGCTCCTGACCAAAACCAAACCAGCCACTCGCCGCACGCTAAAAAGTAAAAATGAAAATTTGTCAGAAATTTCAGAGACACACCCTCGAAAAAAATCGCCCTTCAAAAAATGGACTCAACTCAACAACGACGAACAAGCACAAGAAGCGCGTTTCTGGCTCATGAAACAATCGCCCATCGCTTACTGCGTCATGGATTTTCTTGCCTCGAACATGGACCACTATAACGCCGTTATCTGCTCTTACAAGGTCATGCAGGAACGCTTCGGCTATAGCCGTGCTGCCCTCTCTGACGCTATTCAGCTCCTCAAAAAGCACCGATACATCGACGTGAAAAAATCTGGCACCAGCAACGTTTACCTGCTCAACAAGCAACTTTACTGGAACAGTTGGGGCTCTAACTACGCTTACGCCGAATTCGGCGCAAAAATCATCGTTTCCGCCTCCGAGCAGGACGAAGACACCCAACACGAAATTCTGCTCCAGCTTAAACGCCGGCAAGAAGTCACCCTTGCCCGTAAACCCGCAAAAAAAAGCCCCGTCGCTTGACGGAGCCTGCTTCCTCTCAATCCCGGCTGAACAAATCCCGTGTGTACACCTTTTCCTTGACGTCTTCCAAAATTTTTTCGTACCGATTCGCGATTATGCACTGGCTCTGTTGCTTGAATTTTTCCACATCGTTCACAACTCGGCTACCGAAAAATGTCGTGCCGTCCGGCAATGACGGCTCATACACGATTACCGTCACGCCTTTTGCCTTCAGCCGCTTCATTATCCCCTGTATCGACGACTGCCGGAAATTATCGCTTCCCGTCTTCATCGCCAGACGCCATACC
>JAFPVP010000054.1 GCA_017412925.1 Selenomonadaceae bacterium | reverse complement strand
GGCATGTAAAGGTTCACGAAATTTTTTATCTCCGCAAAAGATTTAACGCTCTCGTCGAGTTCGGGCAGGAGCATTGCAAAATCGTGCGGCATGCTACGATAAACCGACAGCTTAACGTTCAAACCGTCCGCCGTAGCTTTTTTAAGCAGTTCGATTCCTTCGTCGACGAAAAGTTCATAGCCGCCGATTTGAATCAGCATGGGCGGCAAGCCCGTCAAGTCAGCGTAAATCGGCGAGAGGCGCGGGTCGTTCAAAGATATTTTTCCAGCGTAAACGGGATTGGCAACGCCGTTGTACATCACGGGATTAGACTTGCCCAAAACCAAATCGCGGTCGGCGTTTTCCGTGCGCGACGGCATAGACGTTTCAAGGGTCGTCCACGGCGAAATTAAAATCATCAGCGCGGGTTGCGGCAATTTTTCTTCCTTTAGCCACAAAGACAACTCCAACGCCAAATTTCCGCCCGCCGAATCTCCGAAGACGATAATATTTTCCGAAGAAACTCCGCGCCGCAAAAGTTCCCGATAAACCAGCGCGGCGTCGTCGAGGGCGGCGGGGTAGACGTGTTCGGGCGCGAGCCGATAATCAACCATGTAAACTTCGCGCGCGTCAGTCAGGACGGCTTGCTTGACTGCCAAATCGCGATACCAATCGCTCAAGGGACCAATGTAGCCGCCGCCGTGCAGTTGCAAAACTACCCGCGAAGATTTTTTCTGCTTAGGATTAGCCAGCCGCTCAACGGGCACGTCGCCGACGGAAAATTTTTCGTAAGTCCAGCCGCTGGGCGCAGAAAATTTCATTTCAACTTCGCCGCGAAAAAATTTCCCCATGCGGTCGCCGATGTAAATCTGCTCAGCCGTGTCAGTGAAAACTTTTCCTTGCGCGGGGAGCTGCCACGCGGGAGCCGCAAAGCTCGTGCCGGTCAGCAAGCTCAAGCTCAACACGCACGCCGCCAAAATTCTGTAAAAGTTTTTCAAAGTTCAATCGCCTCCTGTTTAGCTGTTAGCTACTAGCTTTTAGCTGTTAGAAAGTTTTTCGTCGACGCAAAAATAATTCCTGCAAGAAATCTTGACTTCGAGCGGCTCCAATTTGCTAGAATCGGCGCGGAGGTGTTTCACATGAAGACAAGAAAATTGCGCGACTTGACGGTTTCGGCGGTCGGTATGGGTTGCATGGGGTTCAGCCACGGCTACGGCGCGTGCCCGCCCGAAAGTGAATCAATTCGGCTCATGCGTTCGGCTTACGAAGATTACGGCTGCACGTTCTTCGACACGGCGGAGGTTTATGCGGCGTATGAAAATGAAATTCTCGTCGGCAAAGCTCTAAAGCCTATTCGCGACAAAATTGTTCTCGCAACGAAATTTATGCCCGAAGTTTTTTTGCCAGGGCAAGAAATTCCCGAAGGCAAAACTTCACGGCGCGGGCTTCGCAATGCCGTCGAAAATTCCCTAAAGCGTCTGCAAACAGATTATATTGATTTGTACTATGAACACCGCGTGCCGCCCAATCGCGACGTGGCGGAGGTTGCCGAGTGGATGGGTGAGCTGATTAAGGAAGGAAAAATTTTGGCGTGGGGAGTTTCCGAGGCGACGCCCGAACAAATTCGCCGCGCCCATTCCGTCACGCCGCTGACCGCCGTCCAAAGCGAGTATTCAATCATGGAGCGCAAACAGGAGCTTGAAGTTCTGCCGCTGTGCAGGGAATTGAATATCGGATTCGTGGCGTATTCGCCGATGGCGGGCGGTTTTTTGAGCGGCAAATATTCCAGTCAATCGAAATTCGAGGGCGACGACGTGCGCCGAGTTATTACGCGCTTTGATCCAAAAAACATGGACGCCAATCAATCTTTGCTCGACTTGCTGAAAAAATTCGCCGCTGATAAAAATGCAACGCCCGCGCAGATTTCTTTGGCGTGGATGATGTGCAAAAATGATTTCGTCGTCCCGATACCTGGCATGCGGCGCGACGAGCGGCTCAAGGAAAATTTTGGCGCGGCGGACGTTGTGCTTAATAAAGGCGAACTGGCAGAATTGGAGCGCGCGCTGTCGAAAATTACAATTCACGGCGATAGAAAAGATTCCGATATTCAAAAGCTCGGCACGATTAAAACCGTCGCCACGCATTAAAATTGAAATCGCGCAAGAAAAATGCTTGACTTGTAAAAAGTTAGCGTTTATAATGCGCGTGTTGACGCTCAAGACGTTGACACGGCGACATAGCCAAGTGGTAAGGCCGAGGTCTGCAAAACCTCTACCCCCGGTTCAATTCCGGGTGTCGCCTCCAGCTTAGTAAATTCCGGCACTGCCGATTGTGGGAGTGCCTATTATTTTGACAGGGGCAAAATCATGTTTGAAGACCTCTCCCAAAACATTCAGGAGGCTTTTCGCAAACTTCGCGGGCACGGCAAGCTCACCGAAGACGACATTAACAAGGCGTTAAAAGATGTGCGCATGGCTCTTTTGTCGGCGGACGTGAACTATAAAATTGTTCGCGATTTCGAGAAGGCGGTTAAGGCTCGCGCACTCGGCACCGAAATTTTGAGCAACTTGACGCCCGCGCAGTCCGTGATAAAAATTGTCGACGAAGAACTCGCAAACCTCATGGGCGGCAAGGCGGCGAAACTCAACATTTCCTCGCGCCCGCCGACGATAATTTTAATGGTCGGGCTTCAAGGTTCGGGCAAGACGACTTCGGCGGGCAAGCTGGCTTTGCTCATGAAACGGCAGGGCAAACGTCCCGCGCTCGTCGCCGCAGATATTTACCGCCCCGCCGCGATTAAGCAGCTCCAAGTCGTCGGCGAACAGGCGGACGTTCCAGTCTTCACCGAGGACATCAAAGACGCCGTTCAAATCGCCAAGGATTCGATAAAATTTGCCGATAAGCACGCCCGCGACGTTCTGATTATCGATACCGCCGGTCGCTTGCAGATTGACGAACGCTTGATGCAGGAGCTTAAAGACATTAAGGAGACCGTCAAGCCGCACGAAATTTTGCTGGTCGTCGACGCGATGATTGGTCAAGAGGCGGTCAACGTCGCTGAAACTTTCCACAACGCGCTGGGCGTCAACGGCATTGTCTTAACCAAACTCGACGGCGATGCTCGCGGCGGCGCGGCACTGTCAATCAAGGCGGCGACCGGTTGCCCGATAAAATTCGTGGGCATGGGCGAAAAGCTTGAAGCTCTGGAAATTTTCCACCCCGACCGCATGGCGTCAAGAATTTTGGGTATGGGCGACGTGCTCAGCTTGATTGAAAAGGCGCAATCGACAATCGACGCCAAGACCGCCGAAAAAATGGTTAAGAAAATCAAGGCGGACGAATTCACCCTGCAAGATTTTTTGGAGCAACTTCAGCAGGTTAAAAAGCTCGGCTCGCTCAACGATTTGCTCGGCATGGTGCCAGGGCTGGGCGGGCTTAAGAAAAAATTGACGGGCGTCGACTTAGACCTTGACGGCAAGGAAGTTAAGCACATGGAGGCGATTATTCTGTCCATGACGCCCAAGGAACGCGCCGATACCAGCATTATCGACGCCAAACGCCGCAAACGCATTGCCATGGGCTCCGGTACACAAGTCGCTGACGTGAATAAACTCCTCAAGCAGTTCGACGAAATGCGCAAAATGATGCGCCGCTTCAAAACTTCTCAAGCGCAACAACAGCAGGCGTCAAAAAAAGTTAAGGGCAAAAAAGGAAAAATTAAAAAGGGGAAGAATACTAAGCCTAAGATGCCGACGCTCCCGAACCTAAGCGGGCTTTTGGGGCAACTCGGTGGAAAATTTCCCTTCAAAAAATAATTAAAGAACATTGGAAAGGTGGTGAGATTGTGGTAAAAATCAGGCTCAATCGAATGGGCGCGAAAAGGCAACCCTTTTATCGCATAGTCGTCGCGGACAGTCGTTCCCCGCGCGACGGTCGCTTCATTGAAATCGTTGGCAATTACGACCCGACTAAAAATCCCGCCATTGTCAATGTCGACGAAGAAAAAGTTATCGGCTGGATTCAAAACGGCGCACAGCCTACAGATACCGTTCGCTCGCTCCTTAGCAAAAAGGGTATCATGAAAAAAATCCACGAAGAGCGCAAGGCGGCTAAGGCTGCAAAGTAATTATCGAACAAATTAGTTGAGGTAGAAGACAATGCAAGAACTTGTAACTGTGCTGGCAAAGGCACTTGTCGAAAAACCCGAAGCGGTGCAAGTCGAGGCGGTCGAAGAAGAAGATCGCACAGTTTTAAAACTGCACGTCGCGCAAGAAGACATGGGCAGGGTTATTGGCAAACAAGGGCGTATCGCCAAGGCGATTCGTACCATAGTCAAATCCGCCGCAACACGCGAAAAGAAAAAAGTTTCGGTTGACATTGAATAACACAATCGGCGCGGTGAGCACATGGCTTGCCGCCTTTTTGTTTGTAAAACTATCAGTATAGTGCGCCAAATTTTTTCCTCTTGTATATTCAGATTGTAAAAATTTTGGAGGAGATGATTTCATGGCTTATATTTCTGATGAAAAATCTAATACACTCTTATTGGGCACGAGCGGCGACGATACTATTAGAAATGGCGGTTATGTATACAAGAATAGCACACATAGTTGGGCTTGGCAAAATGGCAGCTCATACGTGACAATGGAAGGCGGTGCGGGCAACGATTATCTTTACAACTACTACGGCGAACATACAAAAATCGACTGTGGCGATGGCAATGATGAAGTTCTAAATTACGGTTCAACTGTTTTAGTCTACGGCAGGGATGGCAACGATTATATTAGAAACCATGGCGAAAAAATAACAATCAGCGGCGGCACGGGCGACGATTCTATTTTTAACAATTCATATGGTGCCAAAACGTCGATAAGCGGCGGCACTGGCAACGATTATCTTTACAACAGCGGCGAATCTGTCACGATAAGCGGCGGCGCGGATAACGATGAAATTCACAACTCCGGCGCAAGTGTTTTGTTTGAATACGCCAAAGGTGACGGCAATGACATTATTTACGGCTTCAAAGATGATTCAACGCTGTCAATTAGCGGCGGCTCCTATTCCAAAAAGAAAAGCGGCTCGGATATAATCGTAACAGTTGGCGACGGAAAAATTTCGCTGATTGGCGCGGCGAGTTTGCCGGCTGTCAATATCGTTGAAACAAATTATTGGAAACTCAACGGCACAACGGCTAAATACGGCACGACAGGCAAAACTTTGGTCACGGTTAAAGGCGTTAAAAGTTTGGACGGCATTTCTTTAAGCGGGACGACGGTAACCATAGCGAAGGCGTCTTTGGGCACTAGCAAAGTTAAAATCAGTAACGGCTACACCCTTGCCCTTGCCTACGACGTGAGCAAATCCGCAACGACAAAAGCTTGGAGCCTTAAGAATTCAACCGCCACTTATAAGCAAATGACCTCGGCAGGTTATAAGCTCGCCAACAACGCTATAATCTACACGAAAAAATCTGCAAAAACTTTGGCGACAATTAAAGGCGTCAAGTCGACGGACGGGCTTAAATTCAGCGGCAAAGTTATCACCGTGTCGAAGGCTTCCCTTGGCGGCAAAAAAGTTACAGTCAGCGACGGCTACAAGTTAAAGCTCGGTTCCGATGTCGGCAAAGTTTCTATTAAAAAAGCGGCGTGGAGTTTAAGCGGCTCCACCGCCACTTATAAAAGTTCGTATAAGACGGCGGGCTATACTCTCGCAGACAACGCTATCACTTATTCCAAGGCGACGACCGCGAAAAATTTAGCGACGATTAAAGGCGTCAAATCAACTGACGGGCTCAAAATCAGCGGCAAAACTATTAAACCGGCGACAACTTCCCTCTCGAATAAAGTTACCATCAGCGGCGGCTATAATTTTGATTTCGCTAAGGATTATTCTAATGCAACGATAACTGGCAGTAGCAACGATGACACAATCATCGCTCGCGGCAAAAATATTTTAGTCAATGGCGGCAAGGGCGACGACACCATTAAGATTTTGGGCGCGGGAACGGTTAAGGGCGGCGCAGGTGCTGACGTTTTTTATTACAAATCAAGCGGCGCAAATGTTATCAGCGACTACGCGGCGGACGATATAATCAGCATTGCGTCGGGCACGGCGGCTACTTCAATTAACGGCGATGATTTTATTCTCAAAGTTGGTAAGGGAAAAATCACCGTCACGGGCGGCGCAAATGAAACAATCATCTACTTCGACGCGGACGGCAAACATACCCATAAAAAAACTTCGGACTTTAAAATCAACGCGGCGAGCAAAGTCAAGATAGACGTCGCGAAAGTCTACGACTCGCTGGAGATTACGGGCGACAATTCACTTTGGGGCGACGCAGGCAGTGATACGCTCTACGGTGGCGCAGGCGACGATTATATTTCAGGCGGCGACGGTAGCGACTTTATCGCGGACTTCAATTTGGGCGATATAATTCAAGCCGAGGCAAAGGATATTGTCTTCCACAGCGCAACGAACGACGACAGTACTTTTTCTGTTGGAAGCGGCAAGCTTGTCATCAAAGGCGGCGCGGATAAACTATCCAACTCTATGGCAACTAACTAGAAACCGGCAAGCGGGCATTGACATTGCGCGGAGTTTTTGTTATTATCGCGGCGTTTAGGAGAGGTGTCCGAGCGGTTTAAGGAGCCGGTCTTGAAAACCGGTGATGCTGAAAGGCACCGTGGGTTCGAATCCCACCCTCTCCGCCACGACGAAATTTAAGTTCCGCAAGATATATTTTCGCCTTCGGGCGATTATTTTTAGGGAGGCGACGGCTTTCATGGAAAATACCGAGCAAGAAAAGTTGCGCGTGCTGATAACCGACGATTCGCGGCTGTTGCGCAAAAAACTGCGCGAGGAACTTGAACGGCTTGATTGCGAAGTCCTCGAGGCGGTAAACGGCAAAGAGGCGATAACGCTCGTCTTGGAACAGGAGCCCGACGGCGTCATCTTGGATATTGTCATGCCCGTCGTCGGCGGGATTGAGGCTCTGGAATTTATCCGCGAAGTCGCCCCGGACGTTCCCGTCGTCATGCTTAGTTCAATGGACACGCCGCAGAAATTGATGCAGTGTCTGAAAATGGGCGCGATAGATTTCATTCATAAGCCGTACAAAAAGGAGCAAATCGCGCACGCAGTCAGCTCCATGCGCAAAATCAAAGCCAAGCGGCTCGCCAAGGAATCGGACGACGATATTTAAGGAGGGTTTGACATGCCGATTATTGAGCAGAATACGGTAGCGGCGCAAAAGGGCAAGGGCACGATGTATATCACGCACCTTTTGACGCCCAAAGAAATGGTTGGCAAATGCGAGATGTTCGCGCGCGTGAAAATTCCCGTCGGCGCGGCACTGGGCGTCCATCAACACGTCGGCAACAACGAAACTTACCACATTATCCAAGGCAAAGGGCTTTACACCGATAACAACGAGACTTACGAGGTTAAGGCGGGCGATACGACCTTCTGCGCGGACGGCGACTTTCACGGCATAGAAACCGTCGGCGACGAGGATTTAATTTTTATCGCGCTGATTATCAGCACCAAATGATATTGCAACGGCAAGCGTCCTGTGCTAAGATAGCGGCGACTAAGGAAAGGAGCTGGCGACAATGGATATGGCAATCGCGGCACTGTCGGTGGATATGAACGCGGCTAGGGTTCAACAAGAACTCGGCATTTCGGTTTTGAAAATGGCAATGGCGGCGGATAATTCCGCAGTCGAGGAAGCGTTGGAGGTCGTCGAGAGCCTTGACCCTGCGCTCGGAAACAATCTTGACGTGACAGCGTAAAAAAGACTTGATTTTTTCATGACATTCTGCTAAATTCTGCAGGTAATTTTTAAGGAGGAGGAACTCTTTTTATGACGAGAGCTGAATTGATAGTAAACGTTGCCGAAAAGGCGCACCTCGACCGTAAAACGGCAGAGAAGGCAGTCGCGGCGACTTTTGAAACGATTAAAGGAGCATTGATTGAAGGCGATAAGGTTCAAGTTTTGGGCTTCGGCACATTCGAGAATCGCACGCGGGCAGCTCGCAAGGGTCGCAACCCCCGCACCGGCGAAGAGATTGAAATCAAATCGTCGAAGCTGCCGTCCTTCAAAGCGGGCAAAAGCCTGAAAGAAGCAGTCAATCCCTAAGAAAATTTTCGCAGAGTCGGGCATTCGCTCGGCTCTATTTTTGTTAGCGGAGGAAAATCCTTGAAGACGGCGATAATCACGGGCGGCACGTCGGGCATTGGGCTTGCGGCGGCGAAAATTTTTTTGGCGCACGATTTTAATTGCGTGGTCGTCGGCAGAAGTCGTGAACGTTTCAATAAAATTAAATCGGAGCTGAGCGGGTGCGTTGAATTTGTTTCGGCGGACGTGCGCAAGGTTGAAGATTGCGGGAAAATTATTTCGCGGGCGGTTGAAAGTTTCGGCGGCGTCGACGTGCTTGTAAACAGCGCGGGCATTTATCACGAGGGCGCGATAACTTTCACGGACGAGGAAATTTTCGACGACATCTTTGCCACGAACGTCAAGGGAACTTTTTTCACGGCGCGGGCGGCAGTTGCTGAGCTGATTAAAACGCGCGGGGCGATTGTGAACGTGGCGAGCGACGCGGGGCTTAAGGGAAATTATTTCTGCGCGGCGTATTCGGCGAGCAAGGGGGCGGTCGTGGCGTTCACGAGGTCTTTAGCGTTAGAGCTGGCGAGCTTTTCAATCCGCGTGAATTGCGTTGCGCCAGGCGATATTTTGACGCCGCTGACGTTGACGCAATTAAAAACTTCGGGTGGCACGCTTGAGGAGCTGGCAAAAATTTATCCGCTGGGCAGAATCGGCACGGCGGCGGAAGTTGCAGAGGCGATTTATTTTTTAGCGACGGCGAAATTTATCACGGGCGCGATTTTGAGCGTCGACGGCGGGCTGACAGCGTGAAAGTTTTAATTTTATCAGCGTCAATCGGTTCAGGTCACACCAAGGCGGCGGAAGCTTTGCAAAAAATTTTCGGCGAGGAAGCGCACGTCGTTGATTTCATGGCGCGGGAAATTTCGACGCTGAACTGGCTGACGAAAAAATTTTACCTTGCCGCGCTGAAATTTATCCCCGACCTTTACGACAGAATTTACAAATTCGCGGACGGCAAGAAAGTTGGCGTGTCAGCAAGATTTTTAAGTTCCGCGCTGATGTATTTGCCATTTGCACGCCTGCTGAAAAAATTTCGCCCGAACGTCGTGATTTGCACGCACCCTTTCCCCGAAGCCGCCGCGTCACTGTGGAAATTTTTACACGCCAAATCCGCAAAAAAATTTTTATTGGCGGCGGTGTTGACGGATTACTCCCTGCACGAAATTTGGATTTACGGCGAAGTCGACGCTTATTTCGTGGCGACGGAGGAAATGCAACGCGAACTTGCCGCGCATTGCCGCGCAGGACAAAAAATTTTCGCGACGGGCATTCCGATTGACGAAAAATTTTCCACGGCAGAAAAAATCTCTGGCGCAATCACGACGATTTTAATCATGGGCGGCGGCTTGGGGCTTGGCTCAATCGAGGAAACTTTATCGGAGCTGGAAAAAGTGCAAATGCCGCTGAAAATAATCGTCGTGGCGGGGCAGAACGAAAAACTTTTGGCGCGGCTGAAGAAACTAAAAATTTCGCACGAATTGGAAGTGCTAGGCTACGTTTCGGACGTTGATAAACTCATGGCGGCGGCAGATTTATTAATCACGAAGCCAGGCGCACTGACGATGACGGAGGCGTTCGCGGCGGGCTTGCCGCTGATTTTGCACGCGCCGATACCCGGTCCGGAGGCTTTGAACGCGGCATATGCAACGGCTCACGGGGCGGCGATTGCCGTCGGCGATAAAAAAATATCTCAAGTCGTTGCGGAACTTTTAAAAAATCCTGCGCGGCTTGAAGCTATGAAAAACTCCGCAAAAAAAATTTCCCGACCGTTCGCGGTCAAGGAAATTGTAAATCAGATAAAAAAAAGCGGCTCCGCCATGTGACGAAGCCGTTAATTTTTTTTACTTCAACGCCGCAATGAGCAAGCCGCCCAAAGCGATAATCATTCCGCCAACGCCTATCATTGTTTGTTTCCACGTGTCGTTAATTTGTTTGCTTAAATCGTCAATCTTACCGTAAAACCGCTGGTTCATTTCGCGCATGTCAGCGTCATGCTTTTCTTGCGCACGCCGAATATCTTCACGCTGCTGTTTTGACTCTTCAATCATCATGTCAACTTTAGTCAGCGTATTGTCAATTCGGGCGTTTTGTGCGTCAATCTGTCGTTGTAGACTTTCGTTGATTCTTTCTTGCTCAGTCATTTTAAACCGCCCCTTTACAGCTTGTCGCGCGTCATCAGGGCTATCAGCGAATTGACGATGCCGAAGACCGCATATGTGGAGAAAATCGCCGTCAGCACGCCTTGAACTATCGCCGTCTGCGTCAAGTAAATTATTCCCGCGAACATTGCCGCCGCGAAAATTTTGGAGACTAAGAAAATTTTTTCCGCGCCGTCGCCCTTGAAATTTGGATAGTGCACGTGGCTGACCATGAGATAAGCGACGATTATCGTTGTTATCGGATAGACCAGCCCGAAATTTTCCGGACGAATATCCATTGCCAAAAAAAGTAGCGTCGTCGTCGCCACGATACAGCCGCCCGCAGGAATCGCCAGCCCCATAAAAAAGCCGTGCACGACGCCGGTGTTGACGTTGAATCTTGCGAGCCGCCACATGCCGCACAGCGCGAAGATTATCGCCGCCGCCTTGCCGAGCATTCCGTAATTGTGCATGCAGAAGGCGTAAGCCAAAAACGCTGGAGCCACTCCGAACGAGCCCAGGTCGCACAACGAATCCATTTCCTTGCCGAGTTCAGACGCCGCGTTGAGTGCGCGGGCAATTCGTCCGTCCAGACCGTCGGCTATCAGCGCGAGCAAGATAAAAATTGACGCCATAAAAAAATCGCCTTCGTAAGTGGACAGGATTGAAAGCATTCCGAAGAACAAATTTGCCGCCGTGCAAGCGTTCGGCAATATCCATTTCATTTGCGACACCTCACTTAATCCGCCCGATAATCGATTCGCCGCCGCGCACCTTGTCGCCCTTCTTAACCAAAACTTCGACGTTTGAAGGCATAACCAGCTCCGTGCACGAACCGAAACGAATCAAGCCGTAAAGTTCGCCCTTCTCCAGCTTGTCGTCGAGCGTGACCCAGCTGACAATTCGCCGCGCCAAAATCCCGGCAACTTGCGTGACCGTCACGCGGAGCCGTTCGTTTTCAATGCCGATAAGGTGCCGTTCATTTTCAAAGCCGACCGAATCTTTGTAGGCGGGGCGAAAACGTCCGCAGATATATTTTTGAATTTTAATTTCGCCGGCAATGGGGCTACGGTTGACGTGGACATCGAAGACCGACAAAAAGATTATGACTTTGCGGCAGGGCGATTTGATAAAGTCGTCGCTGTCAACGTCGACGACATCTTGAACGGTGCCGTCGGCGGGCGAGACAATTAAATTTTCGTCGGCGGGAATTTTTCTGTTGGGATTACGGAAAAAATAAATGCAATAGCAGGCAATGACAGCGGGCAGAATCGCGGCGTAGGGGTGAACCAGCACGCCGAGAAAAAGCGCGATAAGGAGCGCGACGCCCGCAAAATAAAATCCTTCTTTAATTATGCTCAAAATTTTCACGCTCCAAAAAAATTTTTATCCGTTGACTTTCTGCTGATGAACTTTCCAAACAAATTTCGGCAAGGCGATTAATCTTCCTGCGCGGCTCGGTTGCAACATTGCGCGGAAAAGCCACTCTAGGCGAGCTTTTTGCATCCACAGCGGCGCACGCTTGACCACGCCCGCCATTACGTCAAAGGTTCCGCCCACGCCGATTGACACGGGAATTTTAAGTTCGTCTTTGTATTTGAAGAGCCACTTCTCCTGCTTAGGAACGCCCAGAGCCGCCAATAAAATATCTGCGCGGGAATTTTTAATCTGCGAAATTATTTCCGGCTCGTCAGCGGGCTTGAAGTAGCCGTTGCGCGTGCCGACGATTTTTATGCCGGGGTAAAGTTCCTCGGCTTTTAATTTTGCCTTATCGGCGATACCCGGCGCGGCTCCGAACAGGAAAAATTTCCACGCCCGCGCAGGTGCAAGTTTCATCAGCTCCTGAACCAAATCGAAGCCGGCGACACGTTCGGGCATGTGCTTGCCGAGGTGTCGCGCCGCCCAAACTGTCCCTGCGCCGTCCGGCACAACCAAATTTGCCGCGTTCAAAATTTTTTTCAGTTCGGCGTCGTGCGTGGCGTTTAAAAGCATTTCTGCATTTGCCGTCGCCACCAGTGACGAATTTTTTTTCGCGATTAAATCTGCCACGCGCCCGACGGCTTGCGTCATCGTCACCGCGTCAACTTTAACGCCCAAAATCTCTACTCGTTCAGTCATTGCACACCTTCAGAAGTCAAAAAGTTCTTTTCGGAGAGCCAGCAAAGTTTTTTTGTCGTAATGAATAGCGGTAAGCTCTTCATTTTTATTCCCCTGATATGACAAGAAATTAAAGCTACCGTAAATGTAATACTCTTCGTCGCAAATCACAAGTTTTCCATGGTATCCGTAGCCGCTGTGCCAAAAAAGTTTCAAGTTGTCGCTGTTTAATTCCGAGCGTAAAGTTTCGGCGGCTTCTTTGCTGTCCTCAGTTTGTTTGGGATAATCTGTTTCCCTATAACCGTAGTGAATTTTTATTACGACACCGCGATTAACGGCGGCGCGAAAGTCTTCAAGAAAATATTGAACGCTACCCCAATACATCCACGGAACCAAAATATCAATTTCGGTTTTGGCGTAATTTATGGCGTCATGCAGTCGCGGAATAACATCTGTGGTTTTGAGCCTTTCGATTTCGGCAAAACGTGTTTCATAAAATTGAGGAACGACGAAATTTTTATTTGTCAACTGAAGGGTGCCGGCGTGCATGTTTTTTATGAATTGTTCATTGCTTGCATTAACTGCACTTCTGTAATTCCATTCGGAAGAAAAATTCAACGGGTAACGTTCCTCAAGTTCGTCGCGTTCAATTTTGGCACGCTCTAAAAAATTTTGTCGCTGTTGTTATTCCGCTTCAAGAGTTTGTTTAAGAAAATCCCTAAGTTGGTTTGATTTTTTTATCAAAAGATCAATTCGCCGTGAAATTTCAGGGTCTGACAAAAATTCATTTTCTCTCGGCAACTGCTCGTGATAGTACGCTTCAAAATCACTGAAAACTTTATTGCGAGCCGCATGAAAATTTTTCCATTCGGCAAGCTCTTCGTCGGTCGGGGCAAAAGGTCTTTTGTTAAGGGCTCGCGCAAATAAAATGACCGACGCCAAAAATTTTCGATTGATTGAATTGATATCCGTTATACCCAAACCGAGCAGATAATCGCTTGATTTTTGTTTGCCACGGTCACGAAAAAATTTTTCTGCGATGAAGTCCGCCCGTTGCCGCAATGTCAAGATATCGTTCGAGGAAAACGCTTTGTTGATAACAGCCTCCGAAAGACTTTCATCATCAAAATAATCACCGGTACGCTCTCGTAATTCTGCGCGCAAACGTTTGTTAAGCTCATATGCCGGGTTTTTTCAAGGTTTTAGACAGCGCAACGATTAGAGCGATTAATTTATCGTCTGCTGACTCCAACGGCAAGAAAATATCTATCATAATTTACTCCACCGTCACCGACTTTGCCAAGTTGCGCGGCTTGTCAACGTCGCAGCCTCTGGTTATCGCCGCGTAGTAGGCTAAAAGTTGCAACGGCACGACGGTGAGCAACGGGATTAAAAGTTCGTCGGTCTCCGGCACGAAAATCACGTGGTCAAGATATTTTTCCAGCTCAGTATCGCCCGCCGCCGCAATGCCTATGACAATCGCGTCGCGAGCTTTGACTTCTTTGATATTCGACAGCGTTTTTTCGTAAACAGATTTTTGCGTGGCAAGCGCAATGACCGGCACGCCCTCGACGATTAAAGCAAGTGTTCCGTGCTTGAGTTCGCCCGACGCATAAGCCTCCGCGTGAATGTAGGAAATTTCTTTGAGCTTGAGCGCGCCCTCCAAAGCAACGTCGTAATCCAAACTGCGCCCGATATAAAACACGTCCTCGTTGAAGCCGTATTGCCGCGCGAAAGTTTTAATCGGCTCCACGTCGGAAAGAGTTTCGGAAATCTGCGCGGGGATTTTTTTCAGCTTGCAAATCAATTCGCGGATTCTTTTTTCGGCCAAGGTGCCGCAAATCTGCGCCATGTACAACGCCAGCATGAACATCAAAATTAATTGCGTCGTGTAAGCTTTAGTCGAGGCGACGGCGATTTCCGGACCCGCCCACGTGTGAATGACTTGATGAGCTTCGCGGGCTATCGACGAGCCGACTACGTTTGTTATCGCCAGAGTTTTCGCGCCGAGGCGTTTGGATTCTTTCAGCGCAGCGAGCGTGTCCGAAGTTTCGCCAGATTGGCTGACGACGATGACCAAAGTTTTTTCGTCGACAATCGGGTCGCGGTAGCGGTATTCGCTAGCCAAATCGACTTCAACTAATTTGCGGGCGAGCTTTTCGATATAAAATTTGCCGACAAGCCCCGCGTGATAAGCCGTACCGCACGCCACGATATAAATTTTGTCGACGCCGTCAAGAAAATTTTTGTCCCAGTTGAGCTCGTCGAGGACAATCGCGCCGCCGTCTTTGGCGATTCGTTTGCTCATGGTGTCGCGCACGGCTTTGGGTTGCTCGTTAATCTCCTTTAGCATGAAGTGTTCGTAGCCGCCCTTTTCCGCCGCCTCCGCGTTCCAAGTTACGTGAAAAATTTTTTTGTCGACGCGCTCGCCCTGCCGATTTAAAATCTCCACGGAATTTTTTTTGACCAGCGCAAGTTCGCCGTCGTTTAAAATGTAAGTCTGGCGCGTGTGATTGATAATCGCGGGAATGTCTGACGCAATGAAATTTTCGCCCTTGCCAAGCCCGATGATTAACGGATTGTCCTGTTTGGCGCAAATTAAAATATCGGGTTGCGCCTTCGCCATGAACGCCAGCGAATAGGAGCCTTCAATCCTGCTTAAAACTTCACGCACCGCCGCCACGAAGTCTCCACGATAAAATTCTTCCAGCAGGTGCGCGACGACTTCCGTATCCGTCTCAGAGGAAAATTTGTGACCGCGCTCCAAAAGTTTTTCCTTGAGCGGCAAATAATTTTCGATAATGCCGTTGTGCACGACGACAAAATCTCCGTGGCAATCTGTATGGGGGTGCGCGTTTAGGTCAGAAGGACGTCCGTGCGTCGCCCAGCGCGTGTGACCTATGCCAACGGTACCTTCGGGCAGATTGTTTCTGAGTTTGTCTTTGAGCGCGTCGAGCCGCCCGACAGATTTTTCTATGAAAATATTTTCGCCACAATCGACAGCGATGCCCGCCGAATCGTAGCCGCGATATTCTAATTTCGTCAGCCCGTCTAAAAGAATCGGTGCCGCCTTTTTATCGCCAATGTATCCGACTATCCCGCACATATTTTTATCCTCCGTTGCTGAAATTTCTATGAATTGTTTGCCGCGATTATATCTTACTTAAATTGCGCCGTCAATCTAAAGAACATGTCCGAAAATTTTTTTGCAAAAATCGGCGGCAGGCAATTGACAAAAAAAAAAAATAATTACTATAATGCATAGGAAGTTGCACAAAAAATTTTATGAGGAGATGGTTTTTATGAACTTTACCAACACCGCAAACAATACAATAATAGCCGGCACGACGAAAGCAGATAACATTTATAACACCGGCAGATACGTTACAATCGTCGGCGGTAAAGGAAACGATTTCATTGATAACGGCAAATATGTTGCACCTACTTATTTCATTGGAGGCATAAACAGTTCAATCAACGGCGGCGCGGGTAATGACACCATAACAAATCTCGCCGCAAACATCACAATACTTGGCGGCACGGGCAACGATTCAATTTTAAATTACTCAAGTAGTCGAAATGTTCTTTTCAAATACAGCGGCGGCAACGATTTTATCAGCGGTTTCAACGCGACGAGTACGCTTCAAATTTCGTCGGGTAAAATGAATTCCGTTGTCACTACAAACGGCGAAGATTATTTCTTAGCCGTCGGCAACAGTACAATTACATTGGCGGGCGCGGCTGAACTCGAAAAAGTCAACATCATCAACTCCAAAGGAAAGGAAATTAATTTTAAGGTTAAGGCTCCCAAAATTATCGGAACAAACGCCGACGATTATTTATCCAACTACGTAGACGGCGCAAAAATCAATCCGGGCAAAGGCAATGATTCCATTAACAATAATGGCTCCAACGTGGCAATCGCGGGTAGCGCAGGCAACGATTCCATTTATAACTTCGGCTCCGACACTACAATCGACGGCGGCAAAGGCAACAATTATATTTACAACGGCTACGGAGGTTCCAATGTTCTTTTTAAATATAGTGGCGGCAACGATCTTATCACGGGTTTCAACGCGACGAGTACGCTTCAAATTTCGTCGGGCACGCTCAGCTCCGTCACCTCGAACGGCTCGGATTATTTCGTAAGCGTCGGAAAAAATATAATTCGTCTAAATGATGTAGCTTATCTTAACAAAGTTAATATCGTTGACTTCAAAGGCAAGGCGATTAAATTCAAGGTCAAGGACATAACCCGCTCCAACAAAAAGAATAAGGTCAAGATTACCTGCAAAGATATAAGAGACAAAATTATAAACAGTGGCAATAACGTTACGATAATCGGCGGCAAAGGCGACGATACTGTCGAAAGTAGCGGGAAGAATGTTTCAATCATGGGCGGCGCGGGTGATGATTCCGTCAGAAACACGAGTGCAAAAGTTACAATAGACGGAGGCGAAGGCGACGATAAACTTTTCAGCGGCGGAGATGCGTATGATACAATTAACTTGGATGGTTCGACGTTAATTTGGGGCGGCAAAGGTAACGATTCAATTTATAATGGTTGGACAGGTGTCATGACTTCCAGATACTATGGCAGAAAAAATTCAACACTCGATGGCGGAGACGGTGACGACTATATTCGCAACGGAGGTCACTATTATGGTGATGGGAGCGGCGAGAATGTCATAATCAATGGCGGCGCAGGTAACGATACCATTTACAACTCCGGCTCCAATGTGACAATCAATGGCGGCGCGGGCGACGATTCTATTGATAACGTGAACTCGAACGTAACTATAATTGGCGGCGCGGGTAACGAGTCCATTTCCAACAGCGGCTTAAACGTCACAATCAACGCGGGTACGGGCAATGATTCCATTCGCAACTGGGGTACTGAGGTGACTATCGACGGCGGCACTGGGGCTGACTATATATTAAATTGTAGTGAAAACGCTTTAATCAATGGCGGCTCAGGTAATGATACTCTTCAGGGCGAATCCGACTACAACGATACTTTTTTTGGCGGCACGGGCAACGACAGCCTCAACGGATATTCGGGCGATGATTATTTGGACGGCGGCGCAGGCAAAGATACTCTGCACGGCGGCTACGGAAAAGATACGCTTTGGGGCGGCGAAGGAAACGATACGCTTTACGGAGAATATGGCGAAGATGTTTTTATTTACAAACCCGGTGAAGGCACAGACACGATTTTTGACTACGCAAGCGGCGATATGCTCAAGATTTTAAAATCGAACGGCAAAGAGGGCGGCACCTTCAAAAGCGCGACCTTCGACGGTGACACGCTCACCCTTGCGATTTCAGGTGGAGGCTCCGTCCTCTTCGAGGAAGTCAGCGCGGGCGACAAAATTAACATCAACAGCAAAACTTACACAATCAAAGGCAGAGGTCTCAAATAAAATCTGCGCGGCAAAATTTAATCCCGTCAACGCGGCGGGATTTTTTTTGTAAAAAATTTCGACGGCAATTTGACAAAAAAAAACTAATTAATATAATCCACTTAAACATCTCGAAATTTTATGCGAGGAGGGAATTTTCTTGGCGACTTCGGATAATCTAATCTCGCTCACCAGTGGCAATGACACTTACAACAACACCTCTGCCGGCGCAACGATTTTGGCTCTCGGCGGCAGCGATAGTGTTACAAACTCCGGCGCGAACGTTTCAATCGACGCGGGAACTGGCAACGACTTTATCACAACCAGCGGCTCGAACGTGACGGTAATCGGCGGGACGGGCAATGATTCAATCGTCGGCGGCTCCAAAAACGATTTATTTTATGGCGGCGCAGGCAGTGATACTTTGAATGGCAAAGCTGGTAATGATTCAATCTTCGGCGGCGACGGTGCAGATAAAATTGTTGGCGACAAAGGCAACGATAGTTTATCGGGCGGCAACGGGAATGACACGATAAACGGCGGCGCAGGTCACGATTCTATTTGGGGCGACGCGGGCAACGACAGTATACACGGTAGCAACGGTAATGATTCGATAAACGGCGGCGGCGGAAACGATACCCTTTTGGGCGGCGACGGCAACGACAAACTCGACGGTGGCTCAGGCAATGACACGCTAAACGGCGGCAAGGGAGCGGATACGATAACCGGCGGCTCCGGAAATGATTCACTAGACGGCGGAGACGGCAACGACAGCTTAAACGGCGCAAATGGCGACGATATAATTTATGGGCGAGCCGGCAATGATAAAATTTTAGGCGGCGAAGGTTCTGATGTTCTCTACGGCGGCGAAGGTAACGACACGCTAAACGGCGGCTCTGGAAATGATTCACTAGACGGCGGCGCGGGTGACGACCGTTTGGACGGAGCCACGGGCAACGATTCAATCGTGGGCGGCGCGGGCAACGATACTCTTATCGGCGGCACAGGAGCTGACAGCTTAAGCGGTGGCGAGGGCGACGATATTTTATCGGGCGGTTCAAGTGCTGATTCACTCGTCGGCGACGCGGGCAACGACAGCTTAAGCGGCGGAGTAGGCAACGATATAATTTCTGGCGGCGCGGACAACGATACAATTCTGGGCGACACAGGCAACGATTCACTCGACGGCGGCGCAGGTGACGATTCACTACTTGGCGGGATTGGCAATGATTCAATCGCGGGCGGTGACGGAGCCGATAGTCTTTGGGGCGGCAAGGGCAACGATACACTCTACGGCGGCGACGGCTCGGACGTTTTCATTTACAAGCCGAGCGAAGGCACCGACATAATCAGCGACTACTCAAGCGGCGACATGCTCCAAATCTTAAGGACGAATGGCAAGACGGGCGGCACCTTCAAAAGCGCGACTTTCAGCGATAACGCGCTCACATTGACGATTTCAGGCGGCGGCTCGATTATCTTTAACAACGTCAACACGGGCGACACGATTAACATCAACGATAAGAATTACACAATCAGCGACGATACTTTAAAAGCAAATTAAAGTTAGAGCTATCAGCGCAAGGACGGCTGCTTCCACGGCGGAAAGGAGCTGTCCGATATTTTTTTTGCGCAGGAGCAAATTGCGCACGCGCCCCGCGAAAAATGCCACGCACGAAAAAATTATAAAAGCCTGCGCGGCGAATACAAATCCTAAAAATAAGATCGTCAAGCTCGCGCCGTCTGAAGATAAATCAACGAACTGCGGCAGAAACGCTAGGAAGAACAGTAAAACTTTCGGGTTGAGGACGTTCATCAAGACGCCGCGCTTGTACAGTGCCGCTGAAGAAAATTTTTTGTCCGCTCGCGACAGAGAAATTTTTTTGCCCGCCCGCGCAGATTTGAACGCGCCGAACGCCAAAAATAAAAGATACGCCGAGCCAAAAATTTTCAGCAAGAGCATCGCCGTCGCCGAAGATTTTATCAACGCTGCCACGCCGACCATTACCAGCGTCGTGTGAAAAACTATGCCGCTTACCAAGCCGCCCGCCAAAGTTATTCCCGCCTTCGCGCCGTCCGCCAAACTTTTCGTCAGCAAATACAAAATGTCCGGACCGGGCGCAAGCGTCAACAAAATCGACGCCGTCAAAAAATATAAAAACGTTGAACTTTCCAATTAAAACACCTCCACGCAGATTTTATCACAGCTTGACAAGCGCGGCGCGGGCAGTTACTATTGAAAAAAATTTGGAAACTAGGTCTGATGATGTTCAATTACCCGCTCGACGTAATAATGGTTCCGATTCAAGCCGTCCTGTTCGTGTTCACGTTTTATCTTTGTTTGATTGGCTTTTTCGGCATGTGGCGACGCAAGGAAGTCAAGATTAAAAAGCCGCAAAAAAAATTCGCTGTGATTGTTGCCGCTCACAACGAAAGCGCGGTTATCGCCCCGCTCATTGAAAATTTAAAGTCGCTCGATTATCCCGCCGAACTCTACGACATTTACGTTATCGCCGACAACTGCAAGGACAATACCGCCGAAATTGCCGCCAAAGCCGGCGCGATTGTCTGCCGCCGCGTCGACGAAACTAAAAAATCCAAAGGCTACGCACTCGATTGGATGTTTGAGCGGCTCTTTGAGATGGAAAAGCGCGGGCAAATTTATGACGCCGTGGCGATTTTCGATGCCGATAACCTCGTCCACCCGAAATTTTTAATGGAGATGAACAACCGCCTTTGCAAGGGCGACAAAATTATTCAAGGCTTCCTCGACGCGAAAAATCCCTACGACACGTGGGTCAGCGGCACGTTCGCGATTGCCTTTTGGGTTATCGATTACGTCAGTCACCTCGCCAAAACGAATTTGGGCTTATCGGCGGTCTTGGGCGGCACGGGCATGTGCATTACCCTTGACGTTCTCAAAAAGCACGGCTGGCGCGCCACTTGCTTAACGGAGGACATGGAATTTACGATGAAGTCGCTCGCCGAAGGGCTCAAGACGACTTGGGCGCACGATGCCATTGTTTACGACGAGAAGCCTTTGACGTTTGCGCAATCGTGGACGCAGAGAAAACGTTGGGCGCAAGGTCAATTCGACGTGGCGCACCGCTTTATCCCGAAGATGCTCCGCGAAGGTTGGCGGCGCAAAGATATTCGCATGTGGGACGGCTGTCTTTATCTGCTCCAGCCGCATTTTTTAATGTTGTCGTCGTTTTTCTTCCTGATGAGTTATATTCAACTTTTCGTCGGCACGCTCTACACGAATATTTATTCCGTTCTGCCGAGTCAAATTTTGATGGTTATCATGGTCGCGCAATACGTCTTGCCGATGATAATTCTAATAAAAGTCCGCGCCAAATTAAAATCGTGGTGGTATCTGCTCTTCTATCCGCTGTTCGTCTATTCGTGGATACCGATAATCTTTTTGGGCTTCATACACCGCAACGAACACGAATGGGCGCACACTCAGCACACGCGCTCCATGAGCTACGACGACTTTGTAAAGAAACGCACGTATTAAATAATTCCGCGCTTGATAAGGTAAGAGTAAATGCCGCCCGCTTCGTTCGAGTCAGTGACGAAGGCGGCTAATTTTTTTACGGCGGCGGGCGCGTTCGCCATGACTACGCTTTGCGGAATGAGTTCGAGCATTTCAATATCGTTGTAGTTGTCGCCGAACGCAATCGCCTCGTCTAGCGTGTAGCCGTAGTGTTTTAGCAAAACTTCAATGCCCGTCGCCTTTGAAACGCTCTTGTCCATAATCTCCAAAAGATGCGGTGCACTCCTCACGACGTTCAGCGCGGGGAATTTTTTGCCAAGCTCGCGCTCCATCTCCTCGCAAGTGGGCGGCTCGCAGATAACCATAATTTTATTCGGGAAAATATTTTCGCTTAACAGTTCGCCGAAATTTTTAACTTCAGCCGTCGCGCCGGTTATGTCCATTTCAAATTGAACGCGCCGGTCAATTTTCTCGACGAACCATTTGCGCCCCGTGTAATAATTTATCGTGATGTCCTGCCAATGATTCATCGCCGCCAGAATGCCTTTGGCGTCCTCGGCGGATATTTTTTTGTCGAAAATAATTTCTTCGTCCGCCGTCAAGACCAGCCCGCCGCTGTAGCTGATAACCGGCGTGTGCGCCATGCCGAGCGCGTCGGTTATCGGGTAAATCGCTTCGGGCATGCGCGCGGAGACGAAAACAAATTTCAGCCCCTTAGCTGTGACGGCTTTAATCGCCGCTGCGTGAAGAGCGGGCGTAGTTTTGTCGTCCTTGAGAAAAGTGCCGTCGATGTCGGAAAGAATTATTTTAATCACGTTAAGCCTCCTCGTAGCCGTGCGGGTGCCGCTTTAAAAGCGGCGGAACAGTTAGCGCGATTTGCCGTCAAAATTTTTCAACTGCTCGCCGCGCACGAAAAATTTTTAATCTCCGTAGCCGTGCGGATGGGACGTGTGCCAATTCCACGCCGTCGCAATAATTTTTTCCACGTCGTCGAAGCGCGGAGTCCAGCCTAAAATTTTTCTAGCCTTTTCGCCCGACGCAATCAACTTTGCAGGGTCGCCAGGTCTGCGCGCGCCGAATTCCTTTTTGATTTTTAAGCCCGTGACTTTTTCCGCCGCGTCGATAATTTCTTTGACGGAGAAGCCGTGACCCGTGCCCAAGTTGAAGAAATTCGATTCGCCGCCGCCGCGCAGATAATTCAACGCGCAAAGATGAGCGTCCGCCAAATCGAGAACGTGAATGTAATCGCGAATGCAAGTGCCGTCGGGCGTGGGATAATCCGTGCCGAAAACCGTGATGTGGTCGCGCTTGCCGAGCGGAACTTGCAGAATCAGCGGAATCAAATGACTTTCGGGGTGGTGGTCTTCGCCGATTGAGCCGTCTTCGCTCGCGCCAGAGGCATTAAAATATCTCAAGCTGACGAAGTGAACGCCCTGCGCCGCGCTGACACGCCGCATCATTATCTCCATTATCAATTTCGAGTCGCCGTAAGGATTGACGGGGAAAGTTGCGTCGCCCTCGTCAATGGGAATCCGTTCGGGTTCGCCGTAAACCGCCGCGCTGGAGCTGAAAATAATTTTATCAACGCCGCACTCGGTCATAGCCTCCAACAAAATCTGCATGCCGTAGACGTTGTTATTAAAATATTTCAGCGGCAACTTGACGCTCTCGCCCGCCTCAATGAACGCCGCAAAGTGGAAGACTGCCTCAATTTTATTCTCCGCAAAAATTTTTTTCAGCGCGGCTTTGTCTCTGATGTCGCACTCGTAAAATTTCACTGCGGGATTAATCGCGGCTCTGTGTCCTGTGCTCAGGTTGTCGGCGATGATGACTTGCTCGCCCGCCGCCAAAAGTTGTCTGACCGTGTGCGAACCGATATAGCCCGCGCCGCCGCAAACTAAGATTGCCATAAAAATTTCTCCTTTGTTTTTCCTTGTTAAATCAGCGTGTTGTGTGTGTTATAGGAAGGCTTGACGTTAAGTGCGTTATCTAACCAATTCGTCATAAAATCTTTGAGCGTGACGGCTTTACAATGCGTACTGCGCATTGAAAAAAATTCCCTCCGTCGTGGAGGGCTTTTTTATTTTATTTTTCACGTAGCCACCTCCGAATAACACTGCTATTGAGTCTTGGAAGCGATTTTTTATCCTCGTTGTCACCGCGCTGATTATAGCAAGAATTTTAATCACACGCAAGATGTGGACATTGCGCAACTTGCCCAATTCTAACCTCGGCGACAACTTTAAGCGCAATGAAAGCGTTTCTTCAAACTCGAAGAACCTACTTCACCTGCGACGTCAAACATTTGTATCCGATTTTTGCCAAACTCGCACCACACGCCAAAGATCCTTTTGCAATTAGGGTTAGGAATTAGCAATTAATTCCTAATTATCCGCAAGTGCAGTTGACGCTTTTTAGTGCGTGAGGTTTGAAAATGCT